>NZ_CANLCN010000009.1:0-230364 GCF_947489045.1 Saccharicrinis aurantiacus | reverse complement strand
AGTTTATTTGAAGTTTTAATAACATCATTATCCAAACTGAACCTGATGAGACACTTAGGCACGTAAAGTTTTTTCTCTTTTTTTAACCCACATAGAAAACATAGCTTAAATACCATAGAGAATGGTAAACTATACGCTATACTAAATAAGAATTACCTTGTGTCTTACACAGTATAGTTTCATATTTAATTCATATCAAACACAGATCAAACTCACGTTAACGTGAGTTTGATCTGCGTTTAATATGGCTTTTATTTGTGTTTTTACCAAAGCTGACTCCTTACTGTGTACTTTGTGGTTTTTTATAGACCGCATACGAAGAGTTGCGTTAATGATTGGAGCGGCATCCTTTGTGAGCCCATTATGGCGAAGCAAAGATATAGCGGAAACCATGACCCGAGAAAAGGGATTTGTGCTGATAATAGAGTATTATTGGGAGGGGAACGCCCGAAACGTTATTCTAGAGAAAATAGCGATTGAACAACTTTGCTAGAATCATCTCTACTTAAATTACAATTAGCAAATAGATAATTAACTAAGGAATCTTCCCATGATTGAGCGGAATTGCGCGTTTCCATATAATTATCGAAAGCAACGTTTCCTATTATTGAAATTTCGGAAAGGAAACAGAAAAAAATATTACGAAAAACAAAGGGATTAATCCCTATTTGTTTGTACTCATCATACAATTGGTCTGCTAAATCTAATAATCGCCCGTAAGAATAGTTATTTCCCAGTTTCTCTACTAACCACTTTTTGTCAGAGGGGATTGGCCACTTAGATATATTATTTAAAGAGGGAATGAAAGTGTCACCAATTTGGTTGCGGTAACGAAGCAGTCTTATTCTTAAAAATACAGGATTATATATATAAGAATTTACTTCAAGACACTTTTGAGCATTAACTTGATATTGTATTTTATGTAATTTAAGCAAAAGCTTATTCTTAAGATTTTCGGGAAATACCGTTATCAAGCTTTCTTTTTTTAAAACACCAGGAAATAGATCATCTAACTGAAAGGCGGCTTTATGAATTACAAACAATAAATCTAAAGGTGTAGGATCATCACATTCGCTTTTTTTGCTGCGAAGAGTAAATTCACTTATTATACTACGAAAGCGTTGATCTAATACTGAGCTAAACACAAAATATTACTTTAAATTGTTTTTTATAGTTTTAAATAGCTCGGAGGCAAATACAAAGTTATTCAACCGCTCTTCAGAAGCTGTAAATATTTCTTCTTTTGTACCCTCCCAACACTTTTTACCTTCATGAATGAAAATAATCTGCTCTCCTATACCCATAACTGAATTCATATCGTGAGTATTTATTATTGTGGTAATCCCATATTCTTTAGTAATTTCATATATAAGATTATCGATTACAATAGATGTTTTAGGATCGAGGCCTGAGTTTGGCTCGTCGCAAAATAAATATTTAGGATTTAAAGCTATCGCTCTGGCAATGGCAACCCTTTTTTGCATCCCTCCACTTATTTCTGACGGAAATAAATGATTGACGTTTTCAAGATTTACTCGTTTTAAACAGAAATTCACCCTTTCTAATTTCTCTTCTTTAGACATTTTTGAAAACATATCTAAAGGAAACATTACATTTTCTTGTACCGTGGAAGAATCAAATAATGCAGAACCCTGAAAAAGCATACCTATTTCCTTACGAATAGATTTTTGCTCCTTAAAATTCATTTCAGAAAACACCTGATCTCCATAAATTATTTTCCCCGAATCAATTTCATGCAAACCAACCATGGATTTTAATAGTACAGTTTTACCATGACCGCTCTGACCAATAATAAGATTAGTTTGTCCTGCCTTAAATGTAGCAGATATATCATGAAGAATCTGTTTTCCGTAAAAGGACTTTTCAACATTCTGAACTTCTATCATGCCAACATCAATTGAGTTAATAGCAAATTAAATAATAAAATAAGAATACAGCTTGTAACAACAGCCTTAGTACTTGATTTACCAACTTCGAGAGAACCTCCCTTAACATAGTAACCCTGAAAGGATGAAATTGTAGATATCAAAAATGCAAAAACAACACTTTTAATTAAAGAGTATGTTATATAGAAAGGAATAAATGCATATTGGATACCATAGATATAATCAGCCGAAGGCACTACTCCTGTAAGAGAACCGGCGAGCCACCCCCCGGTAATACCAACGCCCATGCTTAGTAAGACCAAGAAAGGCATCATGATCATAAATGCCATTACCTTAGGCAAAACTAAAAACCCGGCTGAGTTGATCCCCATTATCTCAATGGCATCGATTTGTTCAGTGACACGCATTGTACCAATCTCTGAGGCAATACTCGACCCTACTTTTCCTGCCAAAATTAAACCAACTATACTAGATGAGAACTCAAGTAATATAGAATCGCGTGCTGCTAGACCTATAGTATACTTAGGGATAAAAGGCATTTCAATATTGTAAGCAGTTTGTAGGGTAATTACGGCTCCCATAAAAACTGCAATAATTAACACTATACCTATTGAGTTTGTACCAAGCAACACAGCCTCATTAAAAAAATGCTTAACAAACACACTATGCTTTTCAGGCTTTGCAAAAACTCTTTTTAGGAAATTAATGTATCGCCCAAACTCTTCAAGAAACTTCATAGTTTAAGTATTTTTAAAATACAGCCTCAAAAATATACATTTAAAATACATAATAGGTTTTTTGTCTGCATCTTTTTAAGTAAATTCACATTGATAGAAATAAATTTAAAACAAAATGCAAAATAACACTTACTGCGTTATAATGGCTGGAGGAATAGGTAGCAGATTCTGGCCGATAAGTCGCAAAGAAACCCCTAAACAATTTCTAGATATTCTTGGAACGGGCAGGACATTTATACAACAAACTTACGATAGATTTCTACCAGTTTGCAACCCTGAGAATTTTTTAGTTGTAACAAGTATTGAATATAAGGATATTGTACTTGAGCAGTTACCTGATTTAAAACCTGAACAAATACTAACAGAACCTTACCGAAGAAATACAGCTCCATGTGTTGCATATGCTAATGCATGGATTAACGGAAAAGATAAAAATGCGAACATAATTGTATCTCCAGCCGATCACCTAATATTGAAGCAAGAAGAATTTATTGACGAAATTAAAAAAGGACTTGAGTTCGTTAACAATAATGACTCTTTGTTAACTCTTGGAATGAAACCAACACGACCTGAGACGGGCTATGGATATATTCAGATAGATGATAATTCAGACAAAGTTTTAGGAAGAATAGAACCTGTTAAAACCTTCACCGAAAAACCCAACCTAGAATTAGCAAAGGTGTTCTTCGAAAGTGGGGAGTTTTTCTGGAACTCGGGTATATTTTTATGGTCGCTTAAAAGTATTAATGATGCCTTTGACAAATATCTTCCAGAAGTAAAGTCATTATTTGATAAGATCGAAGACGACATACATACTAGCAATGAGATTAATGCTGTTAACAAAACATACAACGAATGTAAAAACATATCCATAGATTATGGGGTTATGGAGAAAGCTGACAATGTTTATGTTTTAACTGCTGATTTTGGATGGAGTGACCTTGGGACTTGGTCTTCACTTTATGAACACTCTACAAAAGATGAATTTGACAATGCCATAAACACAGGTGATGCAATTTTATACGACGCGGAAGATTGTATTGTTAATTTACCGAAAGGTAAAAAGGCAGTTATTCAAGGATTGAACGGATATATTGTTGCAGAATCAAATGGATGCATATTAATATGTCAGAAGGACAATGAACAACAGATTAGGAAATACTCCAACGATATCCATACGGAATTTGGAGATGCTGACTAACATCTAAATTCTTAAATATAAAAAGCGATTACTAGAATATAGTAATCGCTTTTTTATTGCACAAAAAAACCCTGTAAATAAATCTACAGGGTTTATATATCTTAGAATTTTATTAAAACTCCCACAAATCGTGCTCAAAGTTAAATATCTCAGTTTTGATTCTATTTGACTCTAACATGGCTTCAACACCAACAGCATATTCATCAATTCGTCTGTTATTATAAACATTTGACTCGCGAACAATGTAACTACCAAAATATCTCTTCATAAAGATATCATCAAAAGTTCTACGTTGTGCATCATTTCCTGAGTTAAACACCTCATGTCTTGCTAGCAAATCTCGAGCTTCTGGGAAGTAAACCCAACAAACCGCTTTCTTTTGCACTTGAGCAGGACCACCATTTGAGCCTTCTTTTACGTATTCTCTAATTGGACAAATTCCGATAATACGCACGTCCATTCTCGAATAATTTTTATCGAAGTACCACACTTCTTTAACCATGAATTGCTTAACCTCTTCAGGACGAACATCTCCAGATACAATTTGATCAGAAAACGTTCCATCTTCTTGCTTAATACTCATGGTATCACTGATAGCTCCTAATTCTTGTCGAACCTGCTCAAAACTCATCTCTACTTTAAACTCATCTTCATATTTTGTAGAATATGCTTTTAAGCCTTCGTATTGAATCCCATTAATAAGCAGTTGAATTAAGCTAACTCTATCATCAAGTGAAGTTAATGGATAATATAAAGATAGATTTATCTTTTCACGTAAATCTATTACTCTCCACACTTTTTTAGACCACATAACATCAGCCTCACGTACGTGCGGATATGGTATTGGCTTTCTATTGGCAACATGATCTTTTGCATATACGCCATCGAGCACATTTTGCGCTGAGACAGTCGAAATAGAAGCGACTATTCCAACAAATACTAGTAAGAAAAAATACTTTTTCATATAATTAATTATTTACTTTCATTTGCCAAAGAAACGAAGATAGCAATTTAACTCTGCCAATTGTTTCTTATTTACTAATTATCTTTTTGTACGCTAATCAACAACTAAAGTTACTGTTCCAAGATCTCGCGTTGAACCATCTGGCCCTTTAGCTCTAATATTCTCAAAAGAAACTTTTGATCCACGCGACAAACCTTTAATTAACTCTCTTTGCTCTTTAGTAATCCTATTTGATTTAGATTGCTCATCTATAATAAATCCACCTTTTAACGCAGAAACAGAAAACCTAGTTACCTTAAACTCTAGGTCAAAATCAAAATCATCCATCTCTGCAAAAACAGCTTTCTGAGCAAGTATAACATTCTTCCCAACTTTTCCCCCAGTTGTTCCTGCAACTCTTGCTACTGGGTTTGGTACACGTTTTATTCTAAAAGTTTGACTTCCTACTTTTTGTTTAACATTATCGATCATAGCATATACTGTAATCTTTGATGTTTTACCAGAAGTACCCGGCTTCGGCACTACTATATAGGAATTACCCTTTTCTTTATAGCTAACATTAGTCATTTCAACTCTCAACTGACTAGCTGAGACTCCAGGAACAGAAATTTCAACTGGATTCTCTACACCTCCATAAAACACGTTCATCTTTGTCGGGGAGATAACTACATTAGGTGCGTTAACCATGTATGATCCTTCGATATTCTCTGTCACATCACTTCCATCAGGTCCCATTATAGTAATGGTTCCTTTCCATTTATTCTCTCCAACTTTACTTCCCGGCAACTGCAATACAGCTTTGCCTTCTTCGTATTTGGTAACCTCTTTTCCATTTACTTTTACTCGAGGTAAATTATTCTCATCATAAGCTGCAAATAATAAACGAGCTTCATATTCATCCCCCTTTAATACCTGAGTAGAAGTTGGTATGATTAATGGTTTTACTGTAGTAAACTTAAACGAACTTGCATCAATTTGATTAAAAAGATATCCAACTACATCAGCTTCTGCATTTCGCACATCACCTTGTATTTTACTTAGCATTCCCATTGAAGCGGCTAAAGGCATATGTTCAAATTTTGTAGACTCCCATGATTTTGGCAATCCATCTTCTACAGGTATAGGCTCAACATCGAATGTTTTTTTAAATGCTGCCGTAAGCATTGTATCTTTTTCAGGATTCAAATAATTCAGTAAAAAATCTCTATACTCTGTTATTCGTTGCTTTAATTCGTCACTTCTTGCACTATTCCTCTCAGTAATCATTATCTGAGGTGCGATATCTTGATTATCTATACCTGTATAATTATAAGGTGTAGCTTCAGGTCCACCTGCCTTTTGACTTAAAAGGATTTTTAGATCTTCAATATGCTCAACCAAGCTATCTGCTTTTACACGTATACTTTTAGCATTATTCCAATGTGCCTCTACTTTTTTTGTATTACTGTCATACGAATTCTCGAACTGACTGTACATTACATTATTCTTTGCCTCTACAGTATTCCTTGATTGGACAAATCCTTCATCTAAAGTAACAAACGCCTGCAATAATTCACCTGATACATTTAAGGCCAACATAGCTGTTAAAAACAGATACATCATACCTATCATCTTCTGCCGAGGCGTTTCTGGACAATTTCCACCACTCATAGTAATTTCTTTTAATTAAGTTTCTATTAGCGGTTCATTGCACTTAGCATGTTACCATATATTGAGTTCAACTCACCAACAGTTTTACTTAACTGAGCAACTTGATCTTTATATAATTTAGCATTCTCAATAGACTCATCAAATTGACTCTTCACAAGAGTCATACCAGCAACAAGCTCTTGTGTTGTTTCAGCCTGCGCTTTTGATCCTTGTAACTGCAATTCGTATACAGAGTTTATCGAAGCTAGGTTTGTATTAATACTTGTCAATTGTTGTGTATACTCTTCTCCTTTTATTGATAGTCCTTCCACAACCCCTTGAGTAGAGTTTGCTAAAGTTTCCATACTTGCTACTGTTTGATTTTGAACAGAACTTAACTTACCAACAGATTCGGCAGCCATATTCATATTGTTCAAATAACTTTCAGTAGCTAAAGAGGCATCTCCTAAATTAGCCAATTGTGAAGAAGTTACGCTTAGTTTTTTTATCCCTTCGCTCAACTGATCCACAGTCGCTTGATCAATATTCCCTGTTTGTATTAAAGCCTGAAGTTCGCTACCTCCGCCCGAAACAGCACCATGAGATTCTGATTTTGGATCTAAGCCAACTAACTCAGGATAAACCAAACTCCAATCAGGCATTTCGTGAGGTGGCTCAAATGCAGATAAAAAGAAAATAACTGCTTCAGTACCTAATCCTGCAATTAACATAGCGGATGCACCAGGAAGGTGAAGTATCTTCCATAACGCACCTAGTATAACTACTGCAGCACCTATACCATATACTTTGGCCATCACTTTTTTATACGCAGGGCTTTCAACTAATTCGGTTATGCTCATAATAATTTGTTGTTAATTTAGACTAAAATTAAAGTTTAAGTTATGTGTTGTGTGTGTGTGTGATTTTTTTGCGATAGTTAATTATTCACCTACGTAGTCTCTTACGCATCTAAATCCAATGAAAGATTTAGCTGAATCTTGGTACTCGTATGAACGAGATCCACATAATAAATAGTAACCTACATCTTTCCATGATCCACCACGAATTACTTTTCGTTTCATTACATGAGGGTCATCAGGAAGTGCGTTGTATTTATAAGTAGGGTTAAAATCATGTGTAAAACTATAAGCTGACTCATCAAAAGCACTTGATGTCCACTCAGCTACATTACCGGCCATATCATAAATTCCAAAATCATTTGGAGCATATGACGCTACTGCCATGGTATTGTTACCACCATCATCACCATATCTACCACGTAAAGGTTTAAAGTTAGCCAAAAAGCATCCTTTATCATTCCTTGTATACATTCCACCCCATGGGTACATTGCATTTTCGAGTCCTCCACGAGCAGCATATTCCCACTCAGCTTCAGTTGGCAATCTGTATTCCATTACTTCAGGCTGACCTTTTTTTCTTAGGTAGTCATTTAAATATCGTGATCTCCAAATAGTAAATGCAGTCGCTTGTTGGTGCGTAACTCCTACTACAGGATACTCATCAAAACCAGGGTGCCAAAAATATTTCTCAGTCCAAGGTTCATTAAATGAATAGGTGAAGTCAGAGATCCAACATAAAGTATCAGGATAAACATTTACAGCGTCATTCATTATGAAAGCTGTACGATCTTTAATTTGCGTTTGCTCACCAAACTGATCATATGCTACACCTTCGTATTGCTTTGTTTGGAAATTATATCTGTTGGTCTTTTTTGCAGCTTGTTGCATATCAACCCACTGATATTCATAAGTTAACTTACGACTATCAATTTCTTTTCTTCTGAAGAAACGCTCATTCTCGGGTAAATACATATCCTCAAGCACTTCCATATATTCTTCATTATACCAATCTAAATCAACATCCCAATCTAAATATGGCGGATCTATTTCATTACCATAAACATCCTCAGAGATAACGAACTCTTCAAACTGCTCGCCCAATAAAGTACGTGCAATAGAGTCTCTAACCCAATTTACGAACTGACGATATTCAGTATTGGTAATTTCCGTTTCATCCATCCAAAAAGAACGAACTGAAACTGTTTTGGTTTGTGCTGTTAAAGACCAAGCAGCATCCTGATCATTTGGCCCCATATTAAAGCTTCCTTGCGGAATAAAAAGCATCCCGTATGGATCAGGCTCATAGAAAGTACCACCTCTTGATACGCCTACTAATTCTCCACCGCCAGAGTTTGCACACCCGCTAAGAATAGTGATAATGAAAACACTAATTACAATTACATTCTTCATCATAATTTCGGACTATTCAGTATATTAATTATTTTATTTCTTTATAAATATCTAACGCTTTTATAGCGCTTAGTTCTTTTCTCTAAACTTAAATCAAAATTATATCCTACCATAAACTCATGCGTCCCTCCGCTTTTAGCAGTTGCAAATGCTGAGGTGGTTATATCGTAACTATAACCAAACCTAACGCCATTTTTCATTTCAATACCACCTAATAAAACAATAGCATCTTGTAAACGGTAGGTTAATCCGGCCCAGTAACGAGACTTATACCTAACTAAAGTGTTAATATCAACCTGCATTGATGCACCATCTGTTTTCATGAAAAAAGATGGTAACACTTCATATAACGTATCTTCAATCTTAAAATTGTATCCTCCCGTTAGATAAAGTGTCGGACGAAAACTAAAACTAAAATTTTCATCGTAGTTTGGTTGTGGCGAATTTAGATGAGATAATGATATCCCTGCATAATATTTCTTTGCTTTAAAATACGCCCCTAAACTTGCATCGAATGCTGAACCATCCATATCTACTTCGGGTATTGCATCATCTGGTTTACCATCAGGAAAAGAAATTTTACTCCCTTCAAACTTTTGGTTGATAAAACCTACACTTAATCCAAGGCTTAAAGTACCATATATCAATTCGAACTGAGATGCATAATTTACTCCAATACTTAAGTTCGTAAATAATCCGATTTGATCATTCATAACATTAAGTCCAATTCCAGAAGGTGTTCCGAACACATTAATTGGCATATCTCCGCTAAAAACCGTTGTCTTTATTCCGGCGGAATCAATTCTCCATTGATTCCGATTAAGAGCTGTTAAATTTATTGATTCACTTGCTCCTGCATAAGCGGGGTTAACAGCCAACATATTAAACATGTTTTGACTGAACTGAGGATCAAACTGAGCCTTTACCCCCGTACAAGCGGCGCAAATTATAATAAATATCAGAATTCTCCTAACCATTTATTTCAGATATAAAAAAAATCAAAGAACTCACTTTTAAAACCCTAACACTAATTACTGTATACTAAGTCATTAAATAATATACATTCATTACAAGAGTCTAAAAACTGAATTCGTATACTTTATTTTTAATGTAAAGGTTTCATTTTTTTTAAAATCAAACCTTTATTTTTTTCACGATATGTCTTTACTTACACCTCTTTACCTATAACGAGATAAACAATTAGGCATTCTTCCTTTTTTCGCCTGTTGATAATCCTTCTCACCACAAGCTATCATACTAGAAACATGACCATTACTATGCTCACACCACCACCTATCAGATAACCGACTCTTATAGAAACGTACGTCTACCTCATATTCTTGTAATCGAAGCACATAAATTTTATAATTTTTTGAATTTTCGGATGGAACCTCCCATGTATTGTGGGCTACGCCCTCAATAAAATGCCAGGCCATCTGACCATACAACATTGCTCCTTTTAAGCCATCATCTACTTGCGTATTACATTCTGTTAAACCACAAACCTTAATCTGAGAACCTAAACCCGCATACCACATCATCTTGCACGCATCAAGCCCCGTAAAACCATTAACAGAACTACTGCCGATAGATGGCATAAAATTGCTTTGGATAGCAGATGCATCTGCACATATAATTTGACTATCTCTAAAAATAGGCTCTGTATTATCTATACGACCAATACTAACATCTTTCAATCGATGAACCGACCACTTTTTTTCTTGAAATAACTCCTCCTGCGCACTACCCACAAAATACCTTTGGGCACCTATAACACTCACATTCAAACGATCAAAACTAAGCATCCTATCCAATTGAGAAATCGTTGAATAAGTATCAAACCTATTTTCATCGAAAGAGTAATCAACCTTATTGTCGATCATTGATAAGGTTACCTTATTTTCACTAGCTAATATTTTTGTAAATGGAATTAAATAATCCTGACTACCTCCTAAAAACAAAACTACAATATTGGCCCCTAAAAGTCTTTTACAAACTTCCTCTAAGGCAAGGTATCGATCACCAATGGAGTTTCCCTTCACATTACCAAGATCAATAATACTAAGGCTCCTTGATGTTCTCGCTAAACCATATAAGTATTTACGTATCTTATTGGGAGCTTCTGAACAACCCTTATTAAACGGAGAGTTTGTGGCATCCTCAATTCCAAGGATAGCCAAGTTAAACGAAGCAAGATCTACTCCTTCGTTTAAGGATGAAATCTGAGAAGCCAAGGTGTCTTCATACTCCAGAGCACCTTGACTTTCAGATTTTATATTTATAGGATTAAAATAGTCGATTAGGTTCACAGTTCAACTATTTACTTTTTAGCAGCAGCTTTCTTTTTTGCAGCAGGCTTCTTAGTAGCTGTTTTTTTTGCTGGCGCTTTCTTTGCTGTTGCTTTTTTAGCAGCTGCCTTTTTCTTTGGTGCTGCTTTCTTTCCTCCATCTTTAATTAACTTCTGACAATCGTCAAAAGACAAAGTTGTTGGATCAGTATCCTTAGGAATTTTATAATTCTTTTTTTGATAAGAAATATATGGCCCCCATCTACCATTCAATATTTGAATTTCAGGATCTTCATCAAATCCTTTAATAAACTTCTCTCTATCTGCTTTACGCTTCTCTTCAATTAACTCAATTGCTCTATCCAACTCAACATATAATGGATCATCAATTCCTTTCTTTAAAGAAACAAACTTACCATCATGACGCACATATGGGCCAAAACGACCAATACCTACAACCACTTTCTTTTCTTCATACAAACCAAGATCACGTGGTAAATCAAACAAACGGATTGCCTGATCAAGCGTAATTGTTTCAAGGTGCTGCCCTTTTTGCAATGACGCAAACTTAGGCTTTTCAACCTCATTATCATCAACACTTTCGCCCAACTGAGCCATTGGGCCATATCGCCCAACCTTAACACTTACAGGCTTCCCTGTTTTAGGATCTTCACCTAATATTCTTTCTCCATTGCTCCTTTCAGCGTTTTCTAGTGTATCTTCAACCTGATCATGAAAATCCTTATAAAAAGATTCTATCGATTCATTCCAAACGATTTTACCCAAAGAAATTTCATCAAACTCGGCCTCAACCTTAGCTGTAAAATCGTAACTAACAATATTCGGAAAATGCTTCATCAAGAAGTCATTAACCACCATACCTATATCTGTTGGAAATAATTTATTTCTTTCTGCACCTGTAATTTCAGTTCGCTCCTCCATTAACAGACCTTCGTCATTAAGCAATAGATATTGATAATTACGCTCAACACCTTCGCGCTCCTCTTTTATTACATAACCTCTGTTTTGGACAGTAGAAATAGTTGGCGCATAAGTTGATGGACGACCTATACCAGCATCCTCTAATCTTTTTACTAGCGATGCTTCAGTATATCTAGCTGGCTTTTGACTCCATCTTTCCCTTGCTTCAATATTGTTATATAACAACTCCTCTCCTACCTCAATTGGAGGCAATAATCCTGAATCCTCTTTTTCCTCACCTTCACCTTCATCAGAAGATTGAATGTATACTTTAAGAAAACCATCGAACTTAACAACCTCACCAGTCGTTACGAAATGCTCCTTAACCTTATCCGTTTTAATAATAATTGTAGTCTTCTCTAGCTGAGCATCGCTCATTTGAGAAGCTATGGTTCTCTTATATATTAAATCGTAAAGCTTTTGTTCTTGCTGAGGACCAGAAACAGTAGGCTTATCCATGTAAGCCGGACGAATAGCCTCGTGAGCTTCCTGAGCTCCCTTTGACTTAGTTGTATATTTTCTGATTTTAAGATACTCCTCACCCATTGTACCTGTAATTTGATCAGAAGCCATATTAACAGCTGTATCTGATAAATTTACTGAGTCGGTACGCATATAGGTAATCTTACCCGCTTCATATAACTTTTGTGCAACCGACATGGTTTGCCCTACTGAGAAACCAAGCTTTCTACTTGCCTCCTGTTGTAGGGTTGAAGTGGTAAATGGAGCCGCCGGAGATTTCTTTAATGGCTTTTTAGTTACATCTGTGACATTAAAACTAGCTCCCTCACACTTTTTCAAGAATAACTTTGTATCCTCAAGTGTAGCGAATCGCTTATTTAATTCAGATTTTAATTCAGAAACATTTCCATCTTTATCTGTATAATTAAATACAGCAGTTACTCTATAAGATGATTCTGGTTTAAACGCAAAAATTTCTCTTTCTCGCTCAACAATCATTCTAACAGTTACCGATTGAACTCTTCCTGCTGAAAGCGATGGCTTAACTTTTTTCCATAAAACTGGAGATAACTCAAACCCCACTAATCTATCCAACACACGTCTGGCTTGCTGAGCATTCACCAAATCCTGATTGATTTCGCGCGGGTTCTCAACTGCATTTAAAATTGCAGGCTTAGTAATCTCATGAAAAACAATTCGCTTTGTATTATCAGGTGTTAATCCTAACTCATCATACAAGTGCCAAGCAATAGCCTCTCCTTCGCGGTCTTCATCGGAAGCAAGCCATACAGTCTTAACATTTTTAGTAATTTGCTTCAGCTCTTTTACTACATCTTTCTTATCATCAGAAACCACATAGTTAGGCGTAAACTTATTCGCTATATCAATCCCAAAATCTTTCTTCGCTAAATCACGAATATGTCCATAACTCGATTTCACCAAAAAGTTTCCTCCTAAAAACTTTTCAATAGTTTTTGCTTTAGCAGGAGACTCGACTATTACGAGGTTTTCTTCATTAACCGAACTTTTTTTCGCCATCTTTATATTTTACTTTAGCATCATTCTACAAATCAACATCAAACCAAATAGAACCTATTTTTATAATGTTGAAAACGAAGACGTACTAATTGTCATTCATTCAATAATTGCGGTAAATTTATAAAATTATCCTAATAAATATAGCACGAGACTATTCTCACACAAACAACGCACTGAATAAAACACCCTACAAAGCCCTAATTACCAATCAATGAACACTCCCAACCAACATCTAAAATAAAAAAGATTCCTAAATCCTAGCGCAAATAGAATACATAGAAAAACAGTTCAAGTAAATTTGTTATTTTTACCGAAAATTTCAACTTACATAAGTATGTCAATTAGCAAAAGCAAAGCAACAAAAATATTAATTACATTCTGGGGAATAGTAATCATTGGAATGGCCTCTGTATTTACTTTATTCCTACTTATTGCCAATGGATTCTTAGGAGACATGCCCTCGTTTGAGGAGTTGGAAAATCCGAAAAGTAATTTAGCCACTCAAATATTATCTGAAGATGGCAAACTTCTTGGAACCTTTGCAATAGAAAATAGGACTTATTGTAATTTCGAGGATCTATCACCAAATATTGTTAACGCCCTAATTGCTACAGAGGATGTGAGGTTTTATGATCACTCAGGAATAGACCCTAGAGGTTTAATGCGTGTTTTCTTTAGAACAGTATTGATGGGGGACAGACATTCTGGAGGTGGTAGTACTATTTCGCAACAATTGGCAAAACTACTTTTTCATGATTCTGCGGGAAGCATCTGGGAGCGAAGTCTGCAAAAATTAAACGAATGGGTAATTGCAGTTAAACTGGAGCGTAGTTATACAAAGAATGAGATACTAACGATGTACTTAAATAAAGTGGGCTTTATTTATGATGCTTACGGAATTCATTCTGCTGCGCAAACTTTCTTTAATACAAGTACTGATTCCATTAAAATAGAAGAGGCTGCAGTAATTATTGGAATGTTAAAAAATCCAGCCCTTTTTAACCCAGTACGTCGTCCAGAACTAACAGAAGACAGAAGAAATGTGGTATTGAGCCAAATGAAGAAAGCTCAGTTCATCACACAGGCTAAGTATGATTCATTGAGACAAATTCCATTAAAATTAAAATTCAAGAGAAACGACCATAAAGAAGGTGTTGCTCCGTATTTAAGGGAAAACCTAAGACTTACACTCAATGCTCCTAAACCAGATCGAAGCAGATATCCATCATACCTAATGGACAAATTCATTAAAGATAGTATTGAATGGGCAACTAACCCTGTTTACGGTTTCACAAACAAGAACCTAAAAGCGGATGGCACCAAA
Source organism: Saccharicrinis aurantiacus (assembly GCF_947489045.1). Classification (NCBI taxonomy): domain Bacteria; kingdom Pseudomonadati; phylum Bacteroidota; class Bacteroidia; order Marinilabiliales; family Marinilabiliaceae; genus Saccharicrinis; species Saccharicrinis aurantiacus. The sequence goes on along the minus strand of NZ_CANLCN010000009.1, from coordinate 215,564 downwards.
TACAATATTTATAGAGATGGCATTAAAATATATACTACTGTAAATTATAACATGCAGGTATATGCTGAAAAGGCTGTGAAAGATCATTTATCACAAGATTTACAACCTGCATTTGCAGCTGAAAAAAAAGGAAGACCAACTGCTCCATTTACAGCTGACTTAAGTGAAAAGCAGTATGACCAAATCATGAATAAGGCCATTCGACAGTCTGAACGATACCGAATCATGAAGAAAGCCGGTCATGATGAAGAATCTATAATGAAAGCCTTCAATACCAAAACCGACATGGAGATCTTTACTTGGAGTGGCGACAGGGATACAATTATGACTCCAATTGATTCTATAAAACACTTCAAATCGTTTTTACGAGCTAGTTTATATTCTCTAGACCCTAGAACAGGATATGTAAAAGCATATGTAGGCGGCCCTAATTTTAAATACTTCATGTATGATATGGCTACTCAAGGTAAAAGGCAAGTTGGATCAACTATCAAACCATTTATATATACATTAGCCATGTCTAATGGTTTTACGCCCTGCTACCAAGTACCTAATATCCCTACAACATTTTATTTGGCGAGTGGTGATACCTGGACGCCACGAAATGCAGGAAGCGCGCGTGCAGGGGAAATGGTTACTCTAAAATGGGGCTTAGCCAACTCTAATAATAATATTACAGCATGGGTAATGAAGCAATTCAAAAACCCAAAATGGGATGCTGCTCCTAATATGATTCGCAACTTAGGAATTAATAGTCCAATGCCTTACGTTCCTTCACTTTGCCTTGGCGTGGTAGATATGCATTTATCCGAAATGGTAGGTGCTTACGGTACTTTTGCAAACAAAGGTGTACATATCGATCCTATTTTAGTAACTCGAATAGAAGATAGATATGGGAACAATATTGGTCAGTTTGCTCCCAATAAAAAAGAAGTTATCAGTGAAGAAACTGCATTTCTGATGCTTAACCTTCTTCAGGGAGTTAGTCAAGGCGGTACAGCTACTCGATTAAGATACAAATATCAGTTTACTGGTGAGATAGGAGCAAAAACAGGTACAACTCAAAATCAATCTGATGGATGGTTTATGGGAGTTACCCCAAATTTAGTTACAGGAATTTGGGTTGGAGGAGAAGATAGAGATGTTCACTTTGATGGAATCTCACTCGGACAAGGTGCTAACATGGCACTACCAATTTGGGCACTGTATATGCAACAAGTATACGATGATGAAGCATTAAATATTACACAAGAGGATGAATTTGAAGAACCTCTAAACTTTAATACGAATCTGAATTGTGATGAGCTAAATGGATCGCAAAATAACGATCCATCAGAAGACGACAGCTATAGTAATGGTGATGAATCTGAATTCTTATAATTATCAACTAAACCACATCAATAACTTTCTCCATTATTATTTCTATTCATAACATTGAAATAATAATGGAGAATAAATAATAAAGGACCTTCCACAGGCCAGGTCAAATAAATAATGGCATCTCATAAAATGCATGACAGTATAAATACACGGCTCCCCCATTTATTCTTGTCGTAAATAAAAAAGCGCACTCCTCTAATAGCATTAACTTTCTGCGAGTTAGAAAATAAAAAAACAATAAAAAGATTGGTAAATAATAAAAATAGCCTTACTTTTGCGGCCGATTATTATTTGTGCCGAACAGTGTAAGTTCATTAAACTGAATAAGTTGGATAATTTAACGACGATGGGAGTTGTGAGATTAACTACTTTATGGTGAGTGAATTATGACTGTTTGATCTGTTTTTATTAATTTTTTTAACAAAGGAAGACTGTGAACACTTTAAGTTACAAAACAGTATCGGCAAACAAAGCAACTGCTCAAAAAGAGTGGGTTGTTGTTGACGCTAAAGACATGGTAGTTGGTCGTTTAGCTTCTAAAGTAGCAAAGCTAATTAGAGGTAAATACAAGCCAAACTACACTCCACACGTTGATTGTGGTGATAATGTAATTATTATCAATGCGGACAAAGTTCGTTTAACTGGAAACAAATGGGAAGGAAGAACTTTCTTTTACCATTCAGGTTACCCAGGTGGACGTACTGATGTTACACCAGCGCAATTGTTTGCTAAAAGTCCAGAAAGACTTGTAGAGAGAGCTGTAAAAGGTATGTTACCAAAGAATCGTTTGGGACGCCAATTATTTAGAAACCTTTTTGTATACGCTGGTGCTGAGCACAAGCAAGAAGCGCAACAACCAAAGGTAATTGATTTAAACTTATATAAATAATGAGTATGGACGTTGTAAACGCAATAGGTAGAAGAAAAGCCGCTGTAGCTCGTGTATATGTGAGCGAAGGTAAAGGACAAATTACCATCAACAAGCGTGAGCTTAAAGATTATTTACCTGCTGAAACATTACAGTATGTTGTAACTCAGCCGTTAAATAAGTTAGGTGTAGCTGAAAACTATGACATCAAAGTAAATGTTTACGGTGGTGGTGTTAAAGGACAAGCTGAAGCTATTAGATTAGGCATTTCACGTGCACTAGTAAAAATTGACGAAGAGAATAAACCTGCTTTAAAATCTGAAGGATTTATGACTCGCGACGCAAGAGTTGTTGAGCGTAAGAAACCAGGTCAACCAAAAGCACGTAAGAAATTCCAATTCAGTAAGCGTTAATATTTTTCGGGTGCGTTTAGTATCTAAACTACTAAGATTCTTATTGCAAGACTACTTAGCAGTTGATATTTACAGAATGTAAACGACTTTTAAAAAGAAAAAAATGTCAAGAACAAATTTTGATGAGTTATTAGAGGCTGGAGTACACTTCGGTCACTTAAAAAGAAAATGGAACCCAGCAATGGCTCCATATATCTTCATGGAGCGTAATGGTATTCACATTATCGATCTTCATAAAACTGTTGCTAAAATTGAAGAAGCAGCAAACGCATTAAAACAGATTGCAAAATCTGGACGAAAAGTATTATTCGTATCTACTAAAAAGCAAGCCAAAGAAATCATCGCTGAAAAAATGAAGCGTGTGAACATGCCTTACGTTACTGAACGTTGGCCTGGTGGTATGCTTACTAACTTCCCTACTATCCGTAAGGCAGTTAAAAAAATGGGTACTATCGATAAAATGATGGTTGACCCAAGTGCTTGGAAAAACTTATCTAAGAGAGAGCGTCTTCAAATTACTCGTCAGAGAGCTAAATTGGAGAAAACATTAGGAAGTATTGCCGATCTTACACGTCTTCCTGCGGCAATGTTTGTAATTGATGTTATGAAGGAGCACATCGCTGTTCGCGAGGCTAACCGTCTTAACATCCCTGTGTTTGGTGTAGTTGATACCAACTCAAGCCCAGCTGGTTTAGATTTCGTTATTCCTGCTAATGATGATGCTACTAAGTCAATTGATTTAATTACTGAAATCATGACTAAAGCTATCGAAGAAGGTTTAGCTGAAAGAAAAGTAGAGCGTGAAAGCGAAGCTGCTGCTAAGAAAGAAAAAGCTGCTGCTAAGAAAGATGCTCCAAAAAAGGAAGCTGCTAAAAAAGAAGCTCCTGCTGCTGAAGCAAAAGAAGAAGGAAAAACTGAATAATTGTTAACCAATTAAATATTATTATCATGGCAATTAAAGCTGCTGATGTAAGTAAATTAAGAAAAATGACCGGTGCCGGTATGATGGACTGTAAAAAGGCATTAACCGAAACTGATGGAGATTTTGACGCTGCAGTTGAAATCATCCGTAAAAAAGGTCAAGCAATGGCTAGCAAGCGTGCTGATCGTGAAACTACAGAAGGAACTTCAAGAGCAACTGTAAGCGCTGACGGTAAAAAAGGTGCTGTTTTGATCTTAAAGTGTGAAACTGACTTCGTAGGAAAAAACGAAAGCTTTGTTGCATTAGCTGATTCAATTGTTGAGGCTGCTTTAAATAGCGATGCTACCACTGCAGAACAAGTTTTAGAACTTGAATTAAATGGTGCTGCTATTAAAGATGTAATTACTGAGCAAATTGGTGTTATCGGTGAAAAAATCGAAATCGCTGACTTCGCTGTAGTTACTGCTGAAACAGTTATTCCTTACATTCACCAAGGTAGTCAACTTTCTGTACTTGTTGGTTTTAACCAAACTGGTTTTGACGCTCAAGTAGGTAGAGATGTTGCAATGCAAGTTGCTGCAATGGCTCCTGTAGGTGTTGATAAAGATTCAGTTCCAGCTGAGATTGTAGAGTCTGAGTTAAGAATTGGTCGTGAAAAAGCAAAAGAAGAAGGTAAGCCTGAAGCTATGCTTGACAAAATTGCACAAGGACGTTTAGGTAAATTCTTTAAAGAAAGTACTCTTTTAGAGCAAGCTTTTGTTAAAGATAACAAACAGTCTATTAAGCAATACTTAAACGGAGCTAGTAATGGTTTAACTGTTACTGAGTTCAAACGTTTTTCATTAAGCTAATTAATTAGTTTATATAAAAGCATCCCGAATCACTTTTGTGGTTCGGGATTTTTTATGCCCTAATCTTTTAAGTCTAAGAAGGTTTAGATACAAGACAAGTTCGTATAATACTTGTACTAAACACATATGAAACACAGATCAAAGTCACATCAAACTCACGTTAACGTGAGTTTGATGTGACTTTGATTTGTGTTTATTCTGAATAAGGTCTGTTTATAATACGACTCTGTACCTATTCATTATTGAATGGGATAAAAGCCAGAGAGCTAAAAGAATCCCGATAAAGCAAAAAGGCACCCTTCAAAAGGATGCCTAATTATTCAACTATATAATAGTAAATAGTTATTTTGTATAAACTCTATTTTCTTGTTCAGATACTCTGATAAAAGTAGTACGCTTACTTAACTCTTTAAGCTGTGAAGCACCAACATAAGTACAAGTACTTCTAATACCACCAAGAATATCTAACACAGTTTCTTCAACAGGACCTTTGTAAGCCACTTTTACTGTTTTACCTTCACTGGCTCTATAGTTTGCTACACCACCAGAATGTTTATCCATAGCAGTAGACGAACTCATTCCGTAGAATAATTTATAGGTTACGCCATCCTCTTCAACAGTATCACCACCACTCTCCTCGTGACCAGAAAGCATACCTCCAAGCATTACAAAATCAGCACCTGCACCAAAAGCCTTTGACACATCTCCTGGTATAGCACAGCCACCATCAGAAATAATATGCCCACCTAAACCATGTGCAGCATCTGCACACTCAATAATAGCCGAAAGTTGTGGATAACCAACACCCGTTTTAACACGTGTAGTACATACAGAACCTGGTCCAATTCCAACTTTAATAATATCAGCACCTGCTAATATTAATTCTTCAACCATTTCACCTGTTACTACATTACCTGCAATAATAACCTTGCTAGGATGCGCCTTATGCATCTCTTTTACAAAAGCTACAAAATGCTCTGAGTAACCATTGGCTACATCAATACAAATAAATTGTAGTTGAGGATGAGCTGACATAAGAGCAGCTACTTTTTGTGAGTCTGCTTCACCTGTTCCGGTGCTTACTGCAATAAAATTCTCAATTCCTTGGGGAGCTTTTTCTAAAAAGTTACTCCATTCTTCAAGCGAGTAATGCTTGTGAACTGCAGTAAAAATCTTTTTCTCGGCCAAAGCTAAGGCCATTTCGAAAGTTCCAACAGTATCCATGTTAGCGGCCATTATTGGTGTGCCTGTCCATGTTACATTACTGTTTTTAAATCTGAAACTTCTTTCAAGACTAACTTGAGATCTACTCTTTAAAGTAGATCGTTTGGGTCTGAACATTACATCTTTGAAACCTAATTTAAGGTCGTTCTCGATTCTCATATTCAAATATTTTAATTACGTCACAAAATACTGAAATAATCTGAACTAACACTTTTTTTTATGTGAACATTGGTTAAAAACAGTTTGTCAAGATTGTTGTAAACACTGTAAACCAATTTATTAATTTGTTTATAACCCACCCCGGATAATAAATAATTAATGATCTGACTATATTTGTGCCATACTTAGAATTAACAATAAATGAAACTAGATAAGCAAGAAGAGAAAAAAAACAATGCGTATTGCAGAAGAATAATTAAACTAGCAGGGAATGCTATTAATAAACACAACTTAGTTACTGATGGCGATAAAATACTGATTGCGGTATCGGGTGGAAAAGATTCACTCTCACTTATAGATATACTAGCCGAACGCCGTAAATTTTTACCAATAGACTATGAGCTGCACGCCATACATATTATAACAGACGATGTACCTTATGTTATAGATAAGGAATTTTTAAAAAACTTCTGTGAATCTCTTAATGTACACCTGCATTTTATAACTACACATGCCGGACTAGAAGAAAAGCCTAATAAAAAACCTTGTTTTACATGTTCGTGGAACAGGCGTAAGGAATTATTTGAATTTGCACGAAAAAATGGCTTTAAGAAAATTGCATTCGGTCATCATATGGATGATGCAATAGAAACACTCCTTATGAATATGACTCAGCATGGGAATATTTCTTCAATACCAGCCAAATTAAGCATGTTTGAAGGCAATATAGAGGTAATACGTCCTCTACTCTATTTAACCAATTCTGAGATGCTAAAATATTCAGCTATTAAAGAGTTTAAATCCTTAAAGGAGAATTGCCCTTACGAAGATCATACCATGCGCGAAGCTACAAGACAGATCATCCATCAATTTGAGAAATTAAACCCGCAGGCTCGGTTAAACCTTTTTAGATCAATGAATAATATTGATGAAGAATATCTGGGTAGATAACTGATAATAAAAGTACAGTTAATCATAATTTATTATTAAAAATGTAACCCTTCGCTATTCCATTCGTAAAATAAAGCCTATTTGTATAATATACAGTAGCGTGATATGTTGAAAAACGATATGAGTAGACAACTCTAACTAATTTTTTACAAAATGAAAAGAACAATTAAATTAGCAGCCATGTTTTGTGGCGCCTTGGCTACAGTAACAGGATTTAGCTCTTGCAGTAAGGATGACAAAACCGAATGTTGTACCTATTCTTACACTGAAGATAATGTTACCTATATCGCAAAAGCATGCGAAGATGGCACATATTCTCTTGAAGCTGATGGTAAAGTAATTGAAAGCGGCACTTATGACTTAGAGGCTGGCGAATGGGAAATCTTCAAAGCTATTGCTAAAGAAGAAGGGGGTTCTTGTAGTTAATTACTTTTAACCAGATTTTTAAGCTGTCTATGTAAGACAGCTTTTTTTTGTTTATAATATGAAGACTTACAACAACATTGAATATAAAGGCTATGAAGTATTAGCTGATATTCTAATAAGAATTGCTAGGTTTATTGAGAAACCTGCTGCATACCTGAGAAAGAAATCACGAAAGATGATGTTTGAGCGCTATAAACTAAAGTTTGGAGAGCGTGATGATGACATTTATATAAGTACATATCCAAAATCAGGTACCACCCTAATGCAGATGATAATGTATCAACTAACAACAACTGGGGATAATTCATTTGATCACATTTATGATGTATCACCATGGATTCATAACGATTCATATTTAGGTAAAGAGCCACGAGACCTTCCATCGCCACGAATAATCAAAACTCACGATTACTATAAGGAATTTCATAAAACGACTAAAGGTCGATTTATTTTTGTGTATAGAGACGGCAGAGATGTGGCCGTTTCGTTTTATAATCAGCATAAAAATTATAATAATACCAAGCTCAAATTTGAAGATTATATGGATAAATCCCTAAAATCTAAAGCGTGGTTTAAATACACCAAAACATGGTTCAAAAATAAGCATAACTTTCCAATATTATTTGTTAAATATGAGGATCTAATTAACAATAAAAGGGGGGAGATTGATCGCATAATTGATTTTTGCAAATTTGATGTTGATGAAAAAACAATAAGCAGGGCTATAAAGTACAGTAGCTTTGAATATATGAAACAAAATGAAAGTAAGTTCGGAGATCAGCCCATTGAAACTAAAAAAATATATAATCAATTTATTAGAAAAGGTAAAATAGGAGAAGGAAAATTAGCCTTGAGTAAAAGTCAATTAGAAGTATATGATAAATTATACAATAAGCAATTAGCAAAACACTATTATAAGCTTTTTGAGAATTCTATTAATTAAATCTAATATGATGAGAAAAGTAAAGACAATAGGAATTGCTATTATATGTTTATTGGGAATAAGTATATTTTTGATCAATAAGCCTGACACAAGATTATCCAATAAAGAAAAGGTTAATGATAAAATTCAGGATATTAGTCCTCAAACCAACAAAATAACAAAATCGAATTCTTTCTATGATTTTTTATTAGAGAATGACACTCTAATGATTAGTGCCGTATTGTTTGAGTTTAACCATAATGAGAAAAAGATAAGCTTACTAATTAGAGCTGATAAAATAATTCACCTATTTGAAAGTCATAGAAATAACTATAATTTATGGGATTACCATGATACAGGACAAAAAGCGGATAGCCTATTAAGGTATATAAACTATAACTATGAAAAATTTACGCCTAAATCTCATCGCAGAAAACTGTTTGGTAAAAATGTAGATGGAATAAAAATGATTTACAAAAATAACATAGGAGAAATAAATGAACTAAATATAACTTCAGATAGCAAAGATCCTAATAATCAACGGATAACTGAATTTGTTAAAAGTATTTTTAGTGAGATAAGAGGCTACAATGTATCTTCAATAACTCTTTAATAAGAAACTATATTTTATGAAAAAAGCAATTAAAATATTATTAATAATAGAGGTTCAAATTATTCTAATAGTATTATTAGTACTATACTTCAGTTTTAAGGAGGTTAACAGGAAAATATTTAATACGAATTCTTTTATATACGAGCTATTACAAGATAAAAAGTTAACCAACTTAAATACGGAAAATGAAAATGATATAATTATTGGTGATAAAGAAGCTCCTATTACCATCTTCATGTATAGCCGTGTAGATTGCTCAGCATGTGATGATTTCTTTTCGAACACTTACAATATATTAAAAGATAAATATATCAATAGTGGACAAGTGAAACTAGTAATTAGATATCTAGTACATGAATCTAATCCATTACGTTTATTTACAACTAAGCAATTTTATTGTGCCAATGAAAACAATTATTTCGACATTTATAATAATCATCTTAGTGGGAACAAATATTTAGACTCGATATCAATTATTAATGAAGCGACTAAATATGCTGGGAATGCGTCTATAATCACCAACTATAATAAAAACTTACACATTGATAAATACCTACTTAATACGGCTCAATTAGCACGTCAAAGTGGCATTACAAGTACACCAACCTTTTTTATTGGTAGAAATAAAATAGTTGGCAATAGAAGATTAAAAGTTCTTGAAAAACTAATCAAATCAGAACTTGAAATTAATGCTTGTGAATAATCCATTTAAAACATAACGAGTTCTAAATCTAATAACTAGATTTAGAACTCGTCAAAGAAAAGTCATTTTATATTATAGTCCTCTTACATTTTTTTCCCAAGCCCAAGCAGAACCTAGAGTATCTTCTAAAGAAGTTTCAGCTTTCCAACCTAGCTCATTATTACCGTAAGTTGTATCAGCCCATATTTTTTCAATATCACCTGTTCTACGTCCTACTACTTTATATTTTAAATCTACACCAGTAACTTTAATAAATGCTTTTACCAATTGCATTACTGAGTATCCCTCTCCAGTACCAACATTGAAAAATTCGTAGTTATTCTTCTTTTTATCATTAAGCAAACGCTCAATTGCAATAACGTGTGCTTTTGACAAATCAACTACATTAATATAATCTCTTACAGCTGTTCCATCCGGAGTATCATAATCCTCACCAAAAATGCTTAACTCATCTCTTAAGCCAGCTGCTGTTTGTGTGATAAACGGAACAAGGTTATTAGGAACTCCCACAGGGAACTCACCAATTAAACCTGACTCGTGTGCACCAATTGGATTAAAATAACGAAGTGCTATACAATTAGAAGCTTCGTTTACTTTACAGAAATCACGCATAATATCTTCACAGATAGCTTTTGTATTTCCGTATGGAGATTCAGCTTCTTTACGCGGTGTTTGCTCTGTTACAGGTAATTTATCTGGCTGACCATAAACAGTACAAGATGATGAAAATACCATGTTAGCAACACCATATTTTTTCATCCCATTTAATAAATTAATTAATGAGTTTACGTTATTTTGATAGTACTCCAATGGTTTTTGAACAGACTCTCCTACAGCTTTAAAAGCTGCAAAATGAATGATTGCTTGTATATCTGTGTACTTCTGAAAAAACTGATCTGTTAAAGTAGCATCTGCTAAATTAAACTGTTCAAAAGCGGGTCTTTTACCAGTAATCTTTTCAATATTATCTAAAACTTCAATTTTTGAGTTTGATAAATCATCAACTACAACAACATCAAAACCCGAATTTTGAAGTTCTACTACAGTATGTGAACCAATATAACCAGTACCTCCGGTAACTAAAATCTGCTTGCTCATCTTAATTTTATTATGAGTTATAATTACTAAATGAAGTTCAAAAATAATAAAATACCATCAATTATGTATCAATAGTAATAATATATTTTTTATAACTTTCTGTATATTAATACATAAACTGGTAGGTACTTGTAGGTAAAGTCTGTTTATCAACATATTATACCTAAGCATCAAAAAGTATTACGATTGAAGAAAAATTTTTAGTATTTTTGTTTTTATGATCGAACTCCAAAAACAGATAAGAGACTTATTAACAATTCACGATTGTGTAATTGTTCCTGAGATTGGTGGATTTGTTGTAAACAGAATTAGTGCACAACATAATGAAACTACGGGAATATTTACACCTCCAGGCAGAGAAATCATTTTCAATCGCAGTATTTCTCATAATGATGGCTTATTATTTAGCCATATCGCAAAAAATAAAAACATAGATTATAAAGAAGCGCAAGTAGCTACTACAGCTGTTATCGAAGGATGGCAGAACTCCTTAAAAAATGGGGAGGTAATACTTATGAGCGAAATTGGTTCGTTAAAAATGGATAGAGAAGGCTCTATTGTTTTTAATCAATCAGATGAATTGGGAATAGCTCCTGATACATATGGTTTAGGTACTTTCCATTTTAAAACTATTGATCAGGTTAATGAAATTGAAAAGCCTACAAGACAACTTGTACAACGCACTGTTCAATCAAAGAGTGTAAGACAAATTGCCGCTAGTATTGCTTTAATTGCAGGATTATTAACGGTTTCTCCTGATGTTAACAATTCGAAACAGACAGCTTCCTTTTCTGATTTTAAATTAAATAGTGAAGTGACTGTTGAGGAACCAGCAGATTTAGTTGAAGTTAATCCTGTACTCATTGAAGAAATAAAAGCTTCCGTTGAAGTTGTAAAACCTAAGGCAGTAGAAAGATACTTTTTAATTGCAGGTAGTTTTAAAAATACATCGCAAGCCGAAACTTTTTTAAGTAAACTAAATAAGCGCAATATTAACACGGCTTCAATTTTACCTGTTAACAACGGTAGGGTGAGAGTAGCACTTGAAGGATTCTCTGATAAGCTAGATGCAACAGATGCCTTGAATGCATATAGAAAGCAAAATGGTTTTAATTCTGTTTGGATATATACAGCCAAATAGAAAGAAAGATATCTAATAATAAAGCCGATTCAAATATATTGAGTCGGCTTTTTTTGTGCCATAACACATAAAAAAAGGCCAGCTAAATAAATAGCTAGCCTAATATATTATAGAGTTCTTGTATTATCGAACTTCTGAACCTGGTTTAATTTCTTTTGAAGGCTCAATAAATGCTAAAGAACCATCAGCATCTTCGGCCATAAGAATCATACCTTGCGATTCAATACCTCTAATTTTTCGAGGGGCTAAATTTACTAGAATACTTACCTGTTTACCGATGATATCTTCAGGCTTGTGAAATTCAGCAATTCCTGAGACTACAGTACGTTGATCAATACCTGTATCCACAGTAAGCTTCAATAACTTCTTTGTTTTAGCAACCTTCTCAGCTTCGAGGATTGTTCCAACACGAACATCCATTTTAGTGAAATCATCAAAACTAATATTCTCTTTTGCAGGAGATACTGTTTTTGAAGCCACTTCGTTGGCAACTTTTGTAGCTTCCAATTTATCTAATTGCTTTTGAATTGCCCCATCTTCTATTTTTGCAAATAACAATTCTGGCTTATTTATAAGATGACCTGCTACAAGTAAATTAGTTTTTCCAAGGTCTTCCCAAGTACAATCTGATCCATTGATCATTCCTTTTAGTTTAGCAGCACTAAAAGGCAAGAATGGCTCCATCAATACTGCTAAGTTAGCTGTAATTTGAAGCGATATATTCATAATTGTTTCAACTCGTACAGCATCGGTTTTAACCAACTTCCAAGGTTCTGAGTCAGCTAAATATTTATTACCCAAACGAGCCAAGTTCATCATTTCTTTAACGGCTTCTCTAAAGCGGAACTGATCTAAACTGTCTGCTACTTTATCACAGATCACTTTAATCTCAGCTAAAGTATTGCTATCGAACTCTGTTAGCTCATTACCTAAAGCAGGCACCTTACCTTCGTAGTACTTGTTAGTTAATACAATGGTTCGGTTAACAAAGTTACCCAAAATAGCTACCAACTCATTATTATGACGGGCTTGGAAATCTTTCCAAGTAAAATCGTTATCCTTAGTTTCAGGAGCATTTGCTGTTAAAACATATCTTAAACTATCTTGCTGATCTTTAAAATCTTCAAGATACTCATGCAACCAAACTGCCCAGTTACGTGAAGTAGAAATTTTATCACCTTCAAGATTCAAAAACTCATTGGCAGGAACATTCTCTGGTAAAATATAAGAACCCTCAGCTTTTAGCATAGCAGGAAAAACAATACAGTGAAATACGATATTATCCTTTCCAATAAAATGAAGCATGCGTGTATCGTCTTGCTTCCAATATTTCTCCCAATCGTTAGTCAACTCTTTAGTTGCTGAAATGTACCCAATTGGCGCATCGAACCAAACGTAAAGTACTTTACCATCTCCCCCTTCTACAGGAACTGGCACACCCCAATCTAAATCTCTACTTACGGCACGTGGTTGTAAACCTAGATCAATCCACGATTTACACTGGCCATATACATTAGCTTTCCATTCTTTATGGTCTTCTAGTATCCATTTTTTCAAAAATGGCTCGTGCTTATCTAATGGCAAATACCAATGTTTGGTTTGTTTAACCACCGGTACGCTACCTGAAATTACAGAAATAGGATTCTTAAGATCTGTAGCATTTAAAGATGTTCCACAGCTTTCGCACTGATCACCATAAGCACCTTCATTTCCACAATGTGGGCAGGTACCTGTAATATATCTATCTGCTAAAAACTGATGTGCTTCTGCATCGTAATACTGATCTGATACTTTCTCAATAAACTCACCTTTATCGTGTAGTGTTTTAAAAAAGTCAGAAGCTGTTTTTTTATGAGTTTCACTAGTAGTACGTGAATATACATCGAACCCAATGCCAAAATCTTCGAACGATTTTTTAATAATACCATGGTATCTATCAACAATATCTTGAGGAGTTACACCTTCGTTTTTTGCTTTTAGAGTGATAGGCACACCATGCTCATCAGAACCACCGATTAACAATACATCTTCACCTTTCATTTTTAGGTATCTAACATAGATATCTGCAGGAACATAAACTCCGGCAAGGTGACCAATGTGAACAGGTCCGTTGGCATATGGTAAAGCTGTTGTTACCAGCGTACGATTAAAATTATCCATTCGAGAAAAATTACGAAATTATATTATTGAGACTCACACTAGGTGAATGTTTTATTAATTTGCTGCAAAGATAAGTGTTTTTAATTACCATTTATCATGGTGTATTCTGAAATAAAACGGAATTACTTTAACTTATTTGTAAATATGAGTAAGTTCGCAGCAAATTATTGAATATTTAAGGTGGCGAGTTGGCTATAAGGCCGATAGAACCCAGCTGGCTTAGGGATAGAAGCGGCATCCTTTGTGAGCCCATTATGGCGAAGCAAAGATATAGCGCATAGCCCGACCCGCAGGGGAAGCCCCATAGAATGATTTGATAAATTTACTGTATCGTAATTAAAAATGATTATATGATTATTCCTCCATCAATAAAAAAAGGTGACACGATTGGTATTGTAGCTCCGGCGGGTAAAATTGATTTTAATATTGTTGAACAGGCATGTTCGCGTATTGAAAAGATGGGCTATAAAACAAAGCTTGCAAAACATTTAGACAAACCATTCTTCAATTTTGCGGGAACTGATGCGGAGCGATTAAATGATTTGCAACTGATGCTAGATGATGAATCGGTGCAATGTATTTTGTGCACCAGAGGCGGTTATGGGTCGGTTAGAATTATTGATAGGGTTGATTTTAAGAAGTTTATGAACAAACCGAAATGGTTAATTGGCTTTAGCGATATTACGGTTATTCACTCTGCAATGCACAACCATAACTTGGCTTCGATACATGGGCCAATGTGTAAAAGTTTTTTGAACTATACGGATGGTGGTGTTGATATTGATATTTTATTTTCTGTTTTAGAGGGTGAAATGCCTGCGTATATGATTAACCCAAACCGCTTTAATAGAAATGGTATTGGCAAGGGAGAGGTAATTGGAGGTAACCTGTCGATATTATATAGTTTAAAAAATACTCCGTTTGATTTAGATACGAAGGGTAAAATATTGTTTATTGAGGACTTATCTGAATATTTATATCATTTGGATAGAATAATGCATAACCTGAAGTTAAGTGGGGCACTAAAAAACTTAGCTGGCTTGGTAGTTGGGCAGTTTACTGAAATGGTTGATAACGAGAACCCTTTTGGGCAGTCAATAGAGGAGATTATTTACAATGCTGTTGCTGCATATGATTATCCGGTGGCTTTTAACTTTCCGGCGGGTCACATTGAGACTAACTATCCTCTTATTTTTGGTGTAGAAGCTGAGTTTACCGTAACGGATGAAGAAACGTCGTTGATTTATTAATGAAATAAGAATAAACAGAACATTATCTATAGATAATCTTTCAACTTCAAGTAATTACTTTATTTTTGCAGCTGAAATTGTTATCACAAAGAATTAATATATAAGATTATGGCTACTACAGCAGATATCAGAAACGGAATGTGTATAGATTTTAAAAATGGTTTATACTCAATAATTGAATTCCAGCATGTAAAACCAGGTAAAGGTCCTGCTTTTGTTCGTACTAAACTTAAAAATATTTCAACAGGTAAGGTTATTGATAATACTTTTTCTGCAGGACATAAAATAAACGAACAACGTGTTGAGCGAAGAGATTATCAGTTTCTTTATAAAGACGATATGGGCTATGTTTTCATGAATAACGAAAACTACGAGCAAGTTACCATTGAGGAAAAGTTAATTGAAAATCATGATTTATTAAAGGATGGATTAAAGTGTGAGGTTGTATACCACGCTGATACTGAAACTCCACTTTTAGTAGATTTACCAATGTATATTGAGTTTGAAATTACTTATACTGAACCTGGTGTTAGAGGTGATACTTCATCAACAAACTCATTAAAACAAGCTACAATTGATACGGGTGCAACTATTATGGTACCGTTATTCGTAAATACTGAAGATTGGATTAAAGTAGATACTCGCGACAGATCTTATGTTGAAAGAGTAAAAAAATAAAAATAAAAATGCTCTGTAAATTTTACAGGGCATTTTTTATAACTACTTAGTTATATAGCATTTAAAACTCCACCTTTTTTAGCTAAACTCTGTAGCTATTACCAATCATTAACAGGCACCTAGTATCGAATTCTGTTTTTTATATATATAATTGTATATTACTAAACTCAATAGAAGATATACTCAAGTATAGGTAATCCATATATGGTAACTCGACTTAAAAAACGCAAGACAAGTTTATTTCAGGATAGACTTAATATACTTCTCGATATTGCTCAAACAATTAATGAAGAGCATAGCGTTGAAGAGTTACTTGCTGAGTTTGAGTCTGTTTTGCTTAATGAATTAGAAGTTGGCAAAGTATTGGTATTCACCTATCATGATGGAGCTTGGGAAAACTTACTCAGTACTGGTGTTGATCAAACGGAACTACAAAATATTGATGTAGAACGCGATTTGATTAAATATAGTCAGATAGAAAACATAACTGTTTCACACCCTGAGCAATTAAAAAGTTTTGATTCTGTTATTCCCTTATTTCACCGATATAAATGTATTGGCTATGTGTTAATAGGAGATGTTGATGAAGAGCACCAAGGAATTAGCCCAACAATTAAACACCTCAAATTGATACAGATCATCTCTAACTTGATTATTGTATTTATTGAGAATAAAAAGATGCAGAATGCACTCCTAGAGCAAGAAGCTATGAAAAAGGAAATGGAATTGGCATCAAGGATTCAAAATCAGTTAGTACCGAAGGATAAGGAATTACCCATTAGTACAAAATATAATATTAGCGTGTATTATCGTCCTCAATTTGAAGTAGGAGGTGATTATTACGACTTTATTAAACTTTCAAATAATGTTTTGGGCTTTTGCATAGCAGATGTATCTGGAAAAGGAATTGCGGCTTCTTTAATAATGTCGAACTTTCAGGCAGTATTCAGAGCTTTATTTTCTACCAGGATCAATTTAAAGAAGCTTATCCATCAACTAAATGAAAAGGTAAACGATAGTGCCAATAACGAGAAGTTTATTACCATGTTTTTGGGTAAATACAATACTATAACCCGCAAGCTTACCTATGTAAACGCAGGGCATTTACCTCCACTATTATTTGATGCACATAAAAACAAATTAACTCAACTAGAAAAAGGCTGTATTGGCCTGGGCATGCTTGATGAAATACCATCAATTGAAATAGGTAAAGTTAAAATTGAGAAAGGTTCTAAATTTATGGCCTTTACTGATGGTTTAGTTGAACTTGAAAATGGTGGTCAGATTGAATCAGGCCTAGAACACATTGAAAAGATATTATCAAATAATAAAAGCTTTGATAGTAATATGAGTGAGATTAAAAGCTTAATTGACGACCATTTAAAATCAGACTCTCTATTTGATGATGTAACCGTTACTGGTATCGGTTTTTAATACTTAGATTGAGTTAAACCCAACCTAAGTATTAATTTATATTCTGCTATTTCTTTTTTCTTTCCATGTACACAAGATAAGCTATTGCTAATAATATTATTACTGAGCCTATTCCCGCTAGTATTTGTCCGAATTTATATGACTTTGGTTCAAACTTGAACTCTACAGTATGATTACCTGCAGGTAACAGAGCTGCTCTCAAAATATAATTGGCACGTAATATGTCTATTTTTTCTCCATCAACATAAGCATTCCATCCTTTAGGATAATAGATCTGTGAAAAAACTGCTAACTGCTCCTGAGTTGAATTGTAATTGTATACTAAATGATTTGGTTGATATTCTTCTAGTGAGATATTTCCATTAATCGAATCAACATTATATGAACTTACCTCCTTAAACTCGTTAATGTTTACAACTGCGTTTTTACTAATGTCAGTAGCACCAATTGCTGCTATTGCATCATCTGGGGTATTAACAGAAGTAATAGCCTTAACAAACCAAGCATCTCCCAGAACGTTAGCATTTACAATAGGTTGACTATTGGGATTGTAAACAATATATTTTGCATTCAGCATATTTAAAGCTGGCATGTTTACCAAGGCTCTGTTAAGTTCAAGTTCAGTTCCTTTATTCTGAAGTACTCCCAACAATGTGCGCCAATCACTCTCAAGGTATCTTGATATTACATCTTGATATCTACGCAATTTTGCACCATGATACCCTCCAATAGATTGGTGATGAAATGATGTATGCACTTCATTAAATGGATTGCGATATATAGAAAATACTCTGTCGCCCTCTGTCTTCATTCCTAAAATAGCAATATCTGAAGGAGTAGCTTCAAACTCACTTTTTAGCTTACGCTCACTTACAAAATCATCATTACTTAGATATCTTTTATCAATAGACCATAAATCAATTAAAATCAAAACACCTAATCCCCAAACTAAGTATTTACCACTTAGCTTATTTGTTATATATAACCAAATAGATCCTGAACCAATTAAAATAAATGCAAATGAACGAAAGGCATCGGCCTTAAGTAATTGAATACGGGCTAACTTTAGATTATATAATAAGCCATCAAAATACTGATTTACCTGACTTGCTTGACTCGTATTTTGCTGTATATATTGCTGCTTCTGTTGCAGAATACCTTGCAGCTCCACATCACTAATAAAATCGAAGAACGTGGTTGGTATTAAATAAAATACTAAACATACCCCACCCGTTAATCCAAATGCAAGCATAAACTTTTTAACATCATCTTTAACTAGTTGGGGGTTATTATATATTTCTCTTAATCCTAAGAATCCAAGTGTCGGAATGGTAAGAGATGCTACCACCATTGCCATTTCGACCGTTCGAAACTTGTTATATAAAGGAAAGTAATAAAACATAAAATCGGTAAAACCTTCGAAATGTTTTCCCCATGCCAAAAAGAATGATAACACAGTTCCTATAATTAGCCACCATTTATCAGGGCCTTTATAGTAGAAAGCCCCTAACATAAATAAGAAACATACGATAGCTCCAGCATAAACAGGACCGGAAGTAAAAGGTCTTCCTCCCCAATACTGACTTTGCCCACCTACAGTTTCCTTATAATCATTTTCTACAACTTCTAAAGCGGACTTATTATTGGCAATTTGTTCTGATGCTCCACCTACAACGTTCGGAATCATTAATGTAAAGGTTCCCTTAGGTTCTAAACTCCACCCTAAAGCGTAGTCTTTATCTAAGCCACTATGCTCTTTACCTTCTGAGCTTACTGCCAAATCTGATTTACCTCTTATACTATAAGCACCATACTCATATGTCGTCCACAGATTAGTTATGTTGGGAAGAATAGAAATAAAGGCTGCAATAATAAGAACCCCTGTTGCTTTAGCAAATTGAGGTAATTGCTTGTTTACAATTGCATAAACTAATCGTGTTATAACCAAAATTCCAATAAGAAGAACAAGGTAATAGGTTATTTGAACGTGATTATAAGCAATCTGCATTCCTAATGCAAGCACAGTAAACACCCCACCTTTAATTATATCTCGATTGTAGGTATATAAGATCCCCGCAATAACAGGGCCCATCAAAGCAATTGTATAGGCCTTTGTAATATGACCTGCAATAATTATTATCAGATTATAGGAACCAAAAGCAAAGGCAATCGCTCCAATTAGTGCTAACCATTTGTCGAGCTTTAGACTTAGCATAAAAACATAAAAACCTAATAAATACAAGAATAAAATAGCAACAGTATGATATGGTAACCCAAACCTGAAGAAGTTATTTAAATACCAGAATACATTTTTTGAAGGGTCGCCTTTTATTTGATACGACGGCATTCCTCCAAACATACTATTGGTCCATTGTGTTTTGCCACCTGTATTCTCTTCAAATACTTTAATCTCTTTTGCCATACCAATTGCATGGTTGTCATCCATTTGTGGCAATACCTTATTCTGAAGAACAGGACTAAAATATGCAATACTAAGTGCAGCAAATACCACTATGGCAATAATATATGGTGAAGCTGATTTCAATCTCTCAATCATAATAATGGTTTATATATTTCAGGTTGCTAAAATATATAAAAAGCTCGTAACCGGGAAGTCATAGTATTAAATAATACAAACGCAGAATACGACTTATAATACAATTAGTTATGACATTAAACCCTCTCTTACTTTAGA
Source organism: Saccharicrinis aurantiacus (assembly GCF_947489045.1). Classification (NCBI taxonomy): domain Bacteria; kingdom Pseudomonadati; phylum Bacteroidota; class Bacteroidia; order Marinilabiliales; family Marinilabiliaceae; genus Saccharicrinis; species Saccharicrinis aurantiacus. Next base: position 195,676 of record NZ_CANLCN010000009.1, on the reverse strand, counting down.
TTTAAAAATTTCTTCAAGGCTCGCATCAGAATCCAATTCCAACTTTTGCTTGATGCGCTGTTTTGCTTTACGAACAGCCGACACTTGAACACTCAGGATAGAACATATTACATCGTTGGAATAATCAAGTACAAACATTAAGGCATAACGGAGTTCTGTTTTACTTAAAACAACAAACTCTTGCTTTAAAACGTTGTAGGTTTCACCATATGCAAACTCTAAATCCTCAATTAAGCTATTATGGCTTACTGCACTACTTGCCAACTCATCAACTCCTTGCTTTTTAAGCAAACGTAATTTCTCTTGCGTATTTAATGCAATCTTTTCAAGTTCATTATTCTTTAAGAGGATTTCTTGCTCCCTTTGGTTCTTTTTTCGAATAACTATATATAGAATTAACAAGGCAATAACAATAGAAAACGAAGAAACTAAGATTACCATTAAACGCTCCCATCGTAATTTTTGTAATGATTGTTTAAGACTTGCAATATCTGAAGATATCTCGGCAAGCTTTGCGACTCTTTGCTTAGCTATTGAGTTTGTTTGTTCCTTTCTATCAAATGCTAATGATAAATGTTCAAAAGCAGCTTTATAGTCTCCTCGTGCTACATCAATTTCATATAGGATATTATATGCATAATATTGTCTTTCTACTAAACCATATTCTTCATAAGTGTTTAAGGACTTGTTTAACCAATTTTCTGCATTAACGTAATCTTTTTGATCGTAATAAATTAAAGCCTTAAGTTGTGTAGCACTTGGTTCTACAAATGCGTCTTTTACTTTACTAGAAGCGAAATAATCAAGAACAAAATCTACATATAAATGAGCCGAGTCATATTGATTTATTGACCTATATTCCATTGACACAATATTTAACGCTCCAAAGCATCTATTCTCTAGGCCTAATTCTTTAAATAAATTCGATATATAGATAAATTTCTTTATTTTAGTTTCAATGGAATTATCACCAATAAATACCCCCATATACTCTGAGTATAATTTTTGTTCTTTACTTCCATATTGAGACAATAGACGACTTCCTTTTTTAAAATATGACAAATAATCCTCATCTAATCGCCTATAACATCGAGCCAGGCCAAGGTTTGCCAGACCTTTAAGCTTAAAATTATTGTTATCCGAATTTGCAATACTTTCAAAATAATTAATTTTTGCTTGCTCAAATTGATTTGTAATTTCCGCAATGTTGCCCAATATAAATTGACATTTAGATAATCCTGAATTATCATTCTGCAGTAAATAAAAGTTTGTAGCTTTCTCTAAATGAATAAATGAGGAATCAATATCACCTTTAACAAATAAAAGCACTCCACTTATATAATTTACATATGCTCTATCTGAGCTAGTAAATTGTTCATTATTTACGTCGACTACATATGATAACTTCTTCTCCGCAACATCTGGATAATAAAAAACACTATCCTCTACTTCTTCTAACATTTTCTTGAAGTTCTGTGAGAATACTCCCTGAAAAGTGAACAATAATAGTGCAATCAATATTAGTACGCGCTTAAAAAACATATGATATTTTGATTTCCACAGTGTATAAACCTAAATAATTTAATACAATATAACAATTAATATCTAAATACACCCCATACCTAAATATCAAATACACCCCATGCAAACCCCTCTATATTAAACATATGAGTTTTGTCACACTTTTGTCACACTAAAAATTCGAGATTTATTTTAGGAAAACTCAAATTTGTATTCAACAACTGATAACAAACAAATTTTTAAAAATATGAAAAAGCTAATTGTATTATGTGTTTTATTCTTAAGCCTTGGCTCAGTATTAAAAGCGGACATGTATAGAGATGATCCTCCACCAAAAGAACCCGATGAACAAGTGCATACATTTTCAATAGTATATGATGACCCTAGAAGTGGAGACTTGACAGATATACCCCCAAGTGAATTTAATCCATTTGCACAAGAAGCAACTAGCGAAAGCGAAGAATAAAAATATTTGGAATCGAAAGATTTCCCTCTTAACCCCAATAATCAAGTATATAGTTCCCTCATTTATTATAGGTGAGGGAACTTTAATAACTTAATTCAATACAGTTATGAAAGATAAACTTAACATATACGCTTGGTTAATCACGTATCTCTTATTTTTAATTACCTATATGGCAATTTCGATTGGGTTTGGCATTAGTAACCTTAATAACTTTTTAAGCGGACTAATAAAACTAAGCCTACTATTCTGTTTGCCACTAGCTGTTACAATAGCTTATAATATAATTAAACCTCTTTTGACAAAACAAACATCTAAGTAAAACAGCTACTTCTTTTTGATAACCCTTCCCTAAAAAATGAAGTAATGAAAAATGAACAACGATTATTTGAACATCTTGTTAAACCAAACTTATTTCATACCCAAACCATCTTAGATATAAATTTAGAAGAACTTTTTAATAAAATTGATTACACATCTTCTGCATTCGGAAGACAGTTCTTTTACAAACATTTATTTGAAAAACACAATAGCATACCTACAGATATAATACAAAATGACTTCATCCAATTAAGCACAAAAAATAACAGTGGTATACTTAAAGAGTTAGAGAAATGCAATAATGAAGATGATTATCATGTAATTGATTCTATTATTAACTCCAAACATAAGTTTCCAAATACAACTACGGTAAGTTTATTCTCAACTATTTTATTAATAATTGGACTTCTAGGTTTAATTATACATTTTTCTTTTGCAATACTCATACTTATTAGCATCACTTTAAATGTTAGATCCACAAGCAATTGTGAAAAGTCTTTTCATGAACAAATTAATACTTACTGTGCCATTAGTAGGTTCATAAACCTTGCATACTTGGTATCTGATGTAAAAACAAATGCATTTAAAAAAGAATTAAAAAAACCAAGATCAAGATTCCTACGACTGAATTTTTTATTTAGCGAATCAGCTATATATAACTATGCATCAAAAAGCATTTTTAACCTCATCAGAATAATAATTCCCATTGACAGAATTGCTTACAAATATTACATAACTCATTTAAACTCTAATACTGATTATTATATACATACATTTCAAAAAATTGGATATTTTGACTTAATAAATAGCATTGTAGAAATCCAAAACAATTATCAAACATGCATACCTATGTTTAATGATAGCTGTGGTAATATGAAAATCATTAAGGGCTATCATCCCTTAATAGAAGAATATAAAACACACTCATATATCCCTGTAAAAAAAGATTCAATTATTACAGGTGGCATTATGAGTGGCAAATCTACATTCTTAAAGCAAATTGCCTTAAATACAATTATAGGACAAAAATTAGGCATTTGTTTTGCTTCAGAAGCCTTCCTTCCAACATTTCCAGTTTGTACATTCATGAATTCTACTGAGAATCTCCTTGGCGGTGTTAGTCATTTCTACTCCCATCTCACTCGTATGAAAAATATTATGCAGTCGTGCCTTAAGGAGAAACATATAGTAATTATAGACAACACATTTAAAAGCGCTAACTCATCTGAACAAGTAGCTATTAATTATGGAATTATAAAAGAGATTAGCAAGCTATCCCATATACTCGTCACAACTTCTGATGATGACAACTTGATTAAATTATTCCCCAACTTTAATCTATATCATATAAATCGCACAAATTTTTCTGACAAAAAAACCTATAGTGGAGAGATTGTTGGTGGAACACAACTAAAGAACAACACAATAGATGCCGCTGAAGAACTTGGTATGCCAAACTCTGTTCTTGAAAACGCTAAACAACTTCATCAACATATTAATCTACATCGTAAAAAGGCCCATAGTTGTTGCGGATCATTGATAAATATATCATCTCTTTATAATAACTCAAGCATTATTCTCGAATCCTAATTTTTGCCTTTATAAAATATGGTAGTACATTTGTGCTAAACAAGATTTTATATATGCCACTTATTCTTTCAATAGAAACTTCGACTAAAGTTTGCTCAGTATGTTTATCTGATGATACTAACATTGTTGCAAAAAAGGTTCTGCACGAAGCAAACTCACATGCCACGCACCTTACTGTATTTATTCAAGAACTTTTTGAAGAAGCAAAAGAATACTCTATAAATGATATTGATGCCGTTGCGGTAAGCAGTGGGCCCGGCTCATATACTGGGCTCCGCATTGGAGTATCTGTTGCAAAAGGCATCTGTTTTGCTATCAACAAACCTTTAATAGCCATAACTTCTCTAGAAGCCTTGGCTCATAGCATTCAATCTAATAATGAATATACGGAGTTACTAAAACAAGGTGCTTTAATATGCCCAATGATTGATGCACGTAGAATGGAAGTATATACAACATTCTTTAATGCTGATATGCAGATGGTAGATAAAATATCGGCACAAATTATAGATGAAGAAAGTTTCAGAAAAGTTCGTGAATCTACTAAGATTATATGCCTAGGAGATGGAGCTGCAAAATGTAAAGAAGTTCTTAAACATGAAAATATCTTCTTCATAGATGAAGCTGCTCCTATAGCTGAGAATATGATTCCTACCGCTTTACATAAATTTAATAATAAAGAATTTGAGGATGTAGCATACTTTGAACCCTTCTACCTAAAGGATTTTATTGCCACAACTCCTAAGAAAAAAGTGATTTAAAAACTATCCTTATTAAATTAATGGTTACTTTTATTCAGTTAATTAGTAACCACTAACTAATATGAAAAACAAATTACTTTTTTTTATTCTTTTTGTATTTGGGTTTAATATAGATGCACAAAACCCTGCTGCTAATACAGATGCGTATAAATCTGGCGAGTTTCTTAAATATTCATTAAGCTATGGATGGATAACTGCTGGTTACGCTACCTTTTCAGTAGAGGACTCGTTATTAAATGGAGTAAATACTGAGTTTATTGAAATGAAGGGAATAAGTGCGGGTGTTTTAGAAGCACTTTATAAAATAAGAGATACATATACCACATTCATTGATCCTGAAATTCATCAACCCATAAAATCCATAAGGGATATTCGCGAAGGAAAATATAGATATTATAACGAAGTTACCTTTGATTATTCTACAATAGTAGAAGATTCTATTACTATTCAGAGTAAGAAAAGTGGCGAACATCAAGTGCCCTATGTAATACAAGATATTCTTTCATCTTTATACTATTGTCGTCGTTTTGAATTTAATGACGACCTAAAGGTTGGCGAAATCATAGCTCTAGATACCTATTTTGGAGATGAACTTTACCCATTAAAGATGAAGTTTATGGGTATTGAGACAGTGAAAACTAAGAATGGCAAAATTGAATCTTACCTATTCCACCCTGTAACAGAAGTTGGAAGAGCATTTAAAACAGAGGATGATATGAAACTCTGGATTAGTAGAGACAAAAATAGAATACCGGCTTTGATAAAGATGAACTTAAAGGTTGGGTCTTTTGTAGTTGAACTGATAGAATATAAGAACCTTGCAAATCCTTTTTCAAGTAAAAAATAAAAAACCTTATTCAAATGGCTGCACATAACGAACTCGGCAATAAAGGCGAACAAATTGCAGTTAATTTCTTACGAAAGAATGGCTATCAAATCCTTGAGCAAAATTGGCATTTCAAACAAAAGGAGATAGACATTATTGCGATTCAAGGTGACACTCTTATTGTTGCCGAGGTTAAAACGAGAAGTACCGAAAACTGGGAACATCCTTCAGAAGCGATAAACAATTCTAAAATTAAATTCTTAGTTGATGCTACAGAAGCATTTATTGAAGAGAGAGATATTGACAAGGAAATACGATTTGATATAATCTCGGTTATTCCAGAAAATGGAGAATGGAAGATTGAACATATTGAAGAGGCATTTTATCCACCGATGAATTAATTTTTATAATGAATATTGAAGCTTTAAGAGAATATTGTATCAATAAAAAAGGGACTACAGAGGAATTCCCTTTTGATGATGTTACCTTAGTATTTAAGGTTATGGGTAAAATGTTTGCCTTAACCAGTTTAGATAAAGACTTATCAATTAATCTGAAATGTGATCCTGAAAAAGCTATTGAACTAAGAGAGGAGTATGAGGCTATTATTCCGGGGTACCACATGAATAAGAAACATTGGAACACTGTGCAGATTGACGGTAGATTAAAAGTTGACCTGATCAAAGAATTAATTGATCATTCTTATAACCTGGTTGTTTCTAAATTAACAAAGGCTCAGAAAACACAACTTACCAAATTAGAGTAAAAAAACTATCATGAAAAAGTTAATCCGATTCTTTCTTCAGGGGCTGCTATATATTGTTCCACTAGCAGTTACCATTTACGTTATTGTTTTTGCAATAGTATGGGTAGATGGTCTTATAATGGATCGTGAAATTTTTCAACATGGCATACTTGAGAAGTATAATTTTCCTGGGGTAGGCTTAGTCTTTATTTTAATATTTATAACACTGATTGGATTTATAGGGCAAAAGTTAATTTCATCACCCATATCAGAGGGATATAATAAAATGATGAAACGCGCCCCACTAATTAAAATGATTTATTCTTCGGTAAAAGATTTACTCTCAGCATTTGTAGGCTCTGAGAAAAAATTTAAAACCCCAGTACTGATTTCGCTCGATAAAACGAATACACTTAATCGCTTGGGCTTTATAACCTCTAAAGATTTAAGCGAAATTGGATTAAATGAAATGGTTGGGGTTTATTTACCCTCATCATACGGAATGCTGGGCGAACTATACCTAGTGCCCAAAGAGCAGGTTAAACCTATTGATGCAAATTCGGCTGATGTAATGAAGTTTATTGTTTCTGGCGGCGTAACCAACATCAAGCAATAGCTACTGAATTCAGGTTATAGACAAACCTCGCTTGTTTCTTTATAGTAATTAACACTTTCTGTTATTGTTGTATCAAACGGAGTATAATTGAATTGTATATGCTCTTTGATTGCCTCCCCTGAATACTGAGTCCTTTTTAAAGAGGTACGCGCTGATTCTTTTGTTATCATCGGCTCTGAGCCTGTTATTTTATTTTTTAATTTCTCAAAACGCCACCCTAAGTTAACCAATATCTTTTTGGCTCGTATGGAAGGACGCTTAACACCCAATACATCCGCAATGCGATTGAATAAATCTTGATAAGTTAAATTGGCACCATTTAAAATAAACCGTTCGTTTTGCACATCACTCTTCACTAAAGTAACCATGGCTGTTACCACATCACGAACATCAACAAAACCAGTCCCTCCTGTGGTATAGAATTTCATTCCTTTTGCAATAGTTTGAATTGTACGAGGACTACCTTGACTCCAATCTCCAGGGCCAATGATAACAGATGGATTTACAATAACTGCATTTAATCCTTCTTTTGTAGCGCGCCAAACCTCCATCTCCGATTTAAACTTACTCAAGCTATAAACCGAATGATCTTTACCTCCCTGCCAATATGAAAATTCATCAATTACTTCGCCGTTTTTAGAATTTCCTAAACTAGCGATAGAACTCACAAAACAGAATTTCTTAATTCCCATTTCCAATGACAAGTTTACCAAATTTGCAGTTCCTTCTTCATTAGTTCTCATCAGCTCATGGCGCATCTTTGGATTAAAAGACACCATGGCACCTGTATGATAAACTACCTCCACATTTTTTAATGACTCACGTAAAGAGTCGTAATCAAGTAAATCACCATCAACCCACTCTATCAAATCAAAGTAACTTAGAGCATCTGCACCATAAAATCCAAAAATGTGTTTTGTTTTATTCAAATTAGAACTAGGACGTTTCAGCACCCTTACCCTTTCTCCTGCTTTTAACAACTTATATAATAAATGTCCGCCAACTAATCCAGTACCCCCAGTTACTAATATCATATAGAATCTATTACCAATTAAAAATAAAGCTTTGTTTTACATCGGGATGCAAGCTTAAGGCCACAGGACATGAACTTGCTACTCGCTCAATTAATAGTTTATCTTTATCGGCGTAAGCCTTTTTAGGGAAATTTACTTCAACAATTATCTCCTTAACTCGGCGCGGACTATCATTCATTATTTTTGTAATATTTAACTCCGTGCCCTTAATATCAATATTGTTGTCCATCGCTTTTATGCCCATAATGGTCATTATACAATCGCCAAGTGCAGTGGCTAATAAATCAGTTGGCGAAAAAGCCTCACCTTTGCCTCTATTATCAACTGGTGCATCCGTTATTATAACTTCTCCCGATTGCAAGTGCTGATTCTCGGTTCTTAGTTCTCCTAAATATTTGGTTTTAACCGTTACGCTCATACTAATATTATCTCTATTGTTAATTGTTTATACATGTGATATAAACAGTTCAAAAATAGTCAAATCTTTTATGTAATTTTGCCACACTAAAAGTAAACAACTAAAAAAAATAAGATATGTTCTCAGGTATTGTAGAAGAAGCAGCTATAATAACCAATCTAAAAAAAGATGGTGGCAACCTTCATCTTACATTAGAATGCTCTTTTGTAGATGAATTAAAAATTGACCAAAGTATTGCTCACAATGGCGTTTGCTTAACTGTGGTTGAAAAAACTGACAAAACATATACTGTTACTGCTATTCAAGAAACTTTAGATAAATCGAACCTCGGACATTTAAACGTAGGTGATAAAGTAAATTTAGAGCGCAGTATGATTATGAATGGCCGATTAGATGGACATATTGTTCAGGGGCATGTTGATCAAACAGCTAAATGTATCGAAATTAAAGAAGCTGACGGCAGTTGGTACTTTACTTTCCAATACGATATTAACAAAGAAAAGGCCGCTGAAGGTTATATGACTGTTGAAAAAGGATCAGTTACTGTTAATGGTTGTAGCTTAACTGTTGTAAACTCAAAAGACGATCGTTTTTCTGTTGCTATTATTCCATATACATATGAGTTCACAAACTTCCACCAATTTAAAGTAGGAAGCGTAATCAACCTTGAGTTTGATATACTAGGAAAATACATTTCTCGTATAATGGGATTGAGATCATAATTAAAAAACAACGTAAATAACAAAACAAACATATCATATGAATTTTGTTGAAGAATTAAAATGGCGTGGCATGGTTCACGACATGATGCCAGGAACCGAAGAACTATTGCAAAAGGAAATGACGAGTGCTTATGTAGGTATTGACCCTACGGCCGACTCATTACACATTGGCCACTTGGTTTCTGTAATGATGCTGAAGCACCTTCAGGTGTGTGGGCACAGACCAATAGTTTTAGTAGGTGGTGCTACTGGTATGATTGGTGATCCATCAGGGAAATCTGATGAGCGTAACCTTTTGGATGAAGAAACACTTCAGAAAAACCAAGATGGACTTAAAGCACAACTAAGTCGCTTTTTAGATTTTGAAGGAGATGCAGAAAATAAAGCATTAATGGTTAACAATTACGATTGGATGAAGGAATTCTCATTCCTTGGTTTTATCCGTGATATTGGTAAGCATATTACTGTTAACTATATGATGGCTAAAGATTCAGTAAAAAAACGTATTACTGGAGAAGCCAACTCTGGATTATCGTTTACAGAGTTTACTTACCAGCTAGTGCAAGGAACCGATTTTTACCACTTATACAATACTTACAATTGTAAGTTACAGATGGGTGGTTCTGATCAGTGGGGAAATATTACTACAGGTACCGAGTTAATCCGTCGTATGGCTAAAGAAGGCGAAGAGGCTAAAGCCTACGCTTTAACTTGTCCGCTTATTACCAAAGCTGATGGTGGTAAATTTGGTAAAACAGAATCAGGTAACATTTGGTTAGATCCTGCTCGTACGAGTCCTTATAAATTCTACCAATTCTGGTTAAACACAAGTGATGCTGATGCTGAAAAATACATCAAAATATTTACTTTATTAAGCCAAGAAGAGGTAAGTAACTTAGCTAAAGAACATGCCGAAGCACCTCACGCACGTGCTTTGCAAAAAAGATTAGCTGAAGAAATTACCGTAATGGTTCATGGCAGAGAAGCCTATGATGCCTCGGTTGAAGCCAGCCAAATTTTATTTGGTAAAGCAACTACTGATGCGCTTAAAAAAATAGATGAAGATACTTTCTTAGCCGTTTTTGAAGGTGTACCAACGCATACTGTAGCTAAAGCTGATATTGAAGCAGGTTTAAACATTGTTGAGTTGCTAGCAACTAACACCAATATATTTCCATCAAAAGGCGAAGCGCGCAAAACAATTAAAGGTGGTGGCGTAAGCTTAAATAAAGAAAAAGTAGCTAACGCTGATGTTGTTGTAAATGCCGATGCTTTATTAAACAACAAATACTTATTGGCTCAAAAAGGAAAGAAAAATTACTTTGTGATTATTGCAGAATAATAGATAAAGTACATATTTTATATTAAGGCCGGGGGAATTTTCTTCGGCCTTTTTATTTACATAAACCCCCTATTAAACCTGATGAATACAACTGCAATTCCCTTGAATTATACGTATCATTGCATTTCGTAATTTTACATAACCTTAAACAATTCCAAATGAAAAATGCAGTTATTATTCTCCTTTTAAGTGTAATATCCTTAAGCTCATACGCCCAAACACAAAAAGGAAAATACTATGTAGGTGGTAGTTCAGACCTATCTTTTGTATCTCAAAAAATGGATTATAAATATGATGGCGATTCTATGCTAGATGAGAAAGTATCCACCTCATCATTTAAAATTAGTCCTTCAGTCGGTTATTTTGCAGCAGATAATTTCTTAATAAAATTATCAATGGACTACGAAATATCAAAAGTAGAAGATGAAAAAACAAGCACATTCATAATAGGACCTGAAGCAACTTATTATTTGAGCGATAGCAATATAAAACCATACTTAAGTGCAGCTATAGGTTGGGGAAATACACAACAAGATGATCTTAGTGTTCCTGCTACTGCATATACATTAGGTGGTGGTGTAGCATTTTTCTTGTCAGAATACGCTTCGCTAGATTTAGGTTTAGGATATGTAAATTCAACACTTACTGACCCCAATGATACTAAAGCAAAGTTTACTACAAGCGGCTTTGCCATGAATGTAGGTTTCTCATTGTACTTTTAAAAATACTTTTATATAAATATAGAGCCGGACATAGTTCCGGCTTTTTTTATGCGTAAGGGTATCTCATTTAAATAATCCTTAGTAATTTTAGGCCTCATCATTATTACTTGAAACCTTCGTATGAAGAAAGCACTTTTATTACTCATCTGCATAATTGGAATATCAATTAACATTAAAGCTCAAAAAGAGATGCTTGTGTTTTATAATGATAGTGCCAGGCAAGCCATTGGGGTTAAAAAATATGGCACGGTAATGCTTGAGTACAAAGGCTATTTAAACCAAACAGAGTTAAAAACAAATACTATTATAGAAATATCAGACAGTACCGTTGTACTTGCGAAACCCCGCATTTTTAATGGACCTACACAACACCATAGCATCATGCTCAATGATATTACTGGTTTTAGAAAAGTAAGCGCAGGTAGTCAACTCTTAAAAACTGCTATTATATTGGGAGTAACGGTAGGTTCATACTTTGCCATTAGTAATAACGACAATTTTAGCAACACCGAGCAAGTGGTATATGCCACAGCAATAGGACTAGGTACCACCTACGGACTCAAGCTAATTTTCCCGATGAACAGACCTAAATATTTCTTTAAAGATGGCTGGAAAGTAAGAACTCGATAATCGTATTCTATCGCATACTTGATTTAATAAAGCCACCTAAAATATAAGAACCCTATAATCTAACTACATCGAGCAAGAATAAATCAAACTCCACAACACCTTTAATGAACAGACTCTTCGTTTGTACCAACAAACACTCAAACATTACCGCCAAAGCAATGTTTGCACCAACAAACACTCAAACATTACCGCCAAAGCAATATTTGCACCAACAAACACTCAAACATTGCCGCCAAAGCAATATTTGCATCAACAAACACTCAAACATTGCCGCCAAAGCAATGTTTGCATCAACAACACTCAAATACTGCCGCACATTATACACTTCAAATCTGTTAGTAATTCATTCTTATTGGCATTAGCACAGTGATTGTTATTTTAATGTTTTTGAACATATTAGCATAATAATTAGCTACAAATTATTAATTTAATAGTATTGTTTAATCAGTGAGTAGATACATTTACTCACTTAACCCTAATACTAATTCTTATGGAAAAAGTAATTGGCCACAGCCGAACCACAGAAGTTGGTTCTTTATTAACTTTAATAATCAATTCCTACAAATCATCACAAATTACTAATTCATTTCTCGATTCACTATTTGTGCACCTAGGCGAAAGAAACATGCAATTATTAACAGCAGTTAGACGCTCCAAAATAACCAGTATGTTAGATGATAAAGATGAGCTGCGTGATGAAAAAATTCGATCGCTTTATTATGTGCTCCTAGGAGCTTCGCATCACCCTGATACTGCAATAGCTAAAGCAGGTATAGCTTTACTAGCCATTTTTAATAAGTATGGCTTAGCTATGTTGCGCGAGAGTTATGCCAACGAGTCTACCTTGCTAAATTCACTAATTCAGGATTTTGAGAATCCGATTTTAGCTTCAGATATAGAGCTAGTAGCAGGTTGTTCAATTTTAATTGGAGACCTAAAAATTATGCAAAACGATTTCGAACTAGTTCATACTCAATTTGAAGAAGATAAGGCACTACAAGGCAATCTGTTATCAGCAACTGAACTTAAAAAGGAACTGATATACAATATAAATACTAAACTAGTAGTTTATCTTGAGGCGATGATTTTGGCAGAGCCAAAGTCATTCGGAAACTTAACACGTTCTATTGCACAAATTATTGCCGATAATAATGCCGCTGTAAAAAAAAGAAGAAAAACTCAGGTTGAAGAATTAACAGTATAATGAAACTCAGGTTTATTATTATCAGAAGAGCGCTAATTAAGGCACGCTTCTAGTTGATTTAGGTTTATTAATTAAATTAAAAGTTGGAAAGCTCTGTTTTCCAACTTTTTCTTTCAAAGCCTAGTTACCAACAGCTATTCACATACTTTTAAACAAGCAACACACATTTTATGAACAGACAAGTTACTTTGTTAAAAAAACATGAAACCCCACCAACAGTGAATCAACAGCTATTCAATAGATATTCACACAGAAATAAACACGCGCAGTTTATAAACCCCCACTTTTTGTTAATAACCCACATTAAGCCGAAAATAGTCCGCTTTACCCTATAAAAATAGCTTTGTTAAAAAGTTTGTGATTTTATCCAACATCCTATTTTAGCAAACTTTTGAGGCTTTTTACACCTTCTCCTAAAGGTAATTAACAAATCCTCATATCTTTTAAACCACTTATCAAAGGCTTATGAACAGAAATTGTGGATAAACTGGTTCCCCGCTCATACATTTACCAACAGTATATAAACGGATATAAACACTTATCACAAGCTATTCACAAAATAACCAACAGATCACGTTTATAAACCCCTATTTTTTGTTGATAACTCAAGATTTCAACAAAAAGAGGGCTTTAATCGCCGAACTTTACGTATGTTAATAAGTTAAGAGATGAATCAATAACAATTATACAAACCAATTTTCAAGTTGCAGATCCTTGTTTGAAGTGTTTAGTTCAGGCACCTCGCCCCATAAAGCATCGGGATAATAACGCAAAAGGTGCTGCTTAATAATTTTAGCTGAATCTTTAGTAATTGAGGGATCGCTAACGGGATAGTGGTTGTAGATAATTCCGTATAGCGGGATGCCTTTACTTTTTAGAACTTCGAGTGATAGTAAAGTATGGTTTATGGAACCTAATCTGCCTGAGGTAACTAAAATAACCGGAGCATTAAGCTCTTTTATAAAATCGACCAATAGAGTTTTGGGGTTTAGAGGCACCATTAATCCACCAACGCCTTCTAATAGAACATTAGAATATTGCTTTTGTAATTTTTGATAGGCTGTTTTAATTTTAGCAGGGTTTATTTCAGTGTCAACCATTTGGGCCGATAAATGTGGCGATGCAGGAAATGGAAATAAATAAGGGCAGCTTGTTCCATCCTCATCTAGATCTTGCCAAGGCATATCCATTATTTTACGGTGCATTTCTATATCTTCTGATCGCTCAACACAACCTGTTTGTGCCATTTTCATGGTGATAACATCATCACCCTTATCGAGCATATACTTTGCCAATAACCCGGTAACAATAGTTTTTCCGGCGTCAGTATCGATGGCAGTGACTATATAATTCATATTATATTATTTTCGTTTCAACACTAATAAATAGGGGTGGTAAGTTAAAGGGTAACCAGCATCGTGTCTGTAATTTTCGTATTTATCAACAAAGTTCTGAAAATGCCTTTTGGTCCATTTACAATTCGCGGTTCCGTTTACACCCGTATAACGCATGTGCTTTAACACATCATAAGCACTTTTAAAATACAATTGCTGATGCCACTCTTTTTGATCCACAACTTCAAAATAATCAGAAGCCAATTGCATCACCTCAAACACATCAGGATAGGCTATTCCATGAGTAGTAATCTCTTTAATCTCGGTATAATTATCACGACCAAACGACGACAAAATAAGATAACCGTTCTCCTGCAAGCAATCATGCATCTTGCTAAAAAAAACACTCAAATTTTTTATCCATTGAATTGTAGCTCCTGAGCAAATAAGATGTTGTCGTTTAGGAAAATCAATAGCTTCAATATCGCCAGCAATAAACTGAAAAGTAGCACAAGAATTGGATTCAACAATCTCCTGAATAACAGAATTAGTACACGGCACTAAATCATTTGCAGCATAATGTTTGGGAGAAAAATAATTGAGCACTGCCTTTGTTAATAAACCAGTACCGCTGCCCAATTCAAGAATATTGTCCACTTGGCTCCCATCAACATAGCCCTTTGCTAGATCTACTAAATCAACAGCCATTTTTGCCTGTACTGAGGCATGTTCAATGTAAGTTTCTTTAGCACTACAGAAACGTTGCTTTAATAATTGTTTATTCATCACATGTGATTTTATTGGCAAAGCTGTATCCATTGCGTATAATTATAAAAACAAAAGTGGGGAGCTTCAATGGTCTGAATTTCTAATTTTCCCTCCCAGAAGGTCTGCTGATTTTTTGCCATAAATATCATATCATCAAGCCCAATGATAGCTTTAGTAAAAGAGTTAGTCGATAATTGATGTGACTCAAAGTGACGATATAAACAAGCCAATTCTGCTTTCTGATTCTCAAAGCTTCGCTTAGGCGGATGAGTCTGAAACTGTTGCCAAGCATCTCCTCCTCCGCACATACGCCGCTGAAACTTGCCAAAAGTTCTTTCATTTAATCCTTGTAAAGTGCCCTCTGCAATTGCTTTGGGTATGCCTGCACTTTCATTAATTGGCGCTAGTGTACCATTAAAGGCTGTGGCGCTCGCAGCATTAACCTGAGCTATTTCCATAATATATTGCGCTACCCAAACCCCAAAGCTCCATGCAGCAACATGCACTTGCTGATAAGATTTAATGGCATCTATAATGGCATCTTCAATTAATAGTGATGAATAATCGTAGAATATCAACACATCGGTACCACCGCATTCTAAAAACTGAAAACCTTCACTGTCGCAAGCCCATCCATTAAAAAATACAATCAGCTTGTCATTCTGGCAATTATTAACCCACATATGTTTCATTGTCTCAATCTTTGTTTTTCAGTATTGATAATATCTATGGCTTTTAATAGTTCTGCCTCCTTAATATTTGCTGTGAGCGATAAGCGTAAACGCGCAGTGCCGGCGGGTACTGTTGGTGGACGAATAGGAAAGACCAAATATCCTTTCTTTTGCAAGTAAAGCGATAACTGAACGGCAGCACTGTTCTCACCAACTATAAAAGGCACAATAAATCCCTGATGCAAACCCGAATTATACAGTACTTCTTTTGTTTTAGTGCAGAGATCAAGCAACTGCTTTCTCTGTACCTTAAAGCTAGGCATGCGCCGAATAATAAACATTGACCACGCCATATTTACAGCCGGAAGTGCCGTTGTAAACAGTAAGGTGCGGGCCTTATTAATCAACATTTGCTGCAAGTCTTTTGAAAAAACGGCGTAGGCTCCAACCGAAGCCAAAGCCTTTCCCATGGTTCCCACCAAAATATCAATATCAGATACCACTCCCTGCAGTTCACACAGTCCCAATCCATTTTCGCCAACAGCACCCACGGCATGTGCTTCATCCACATACAAAATAGCATCGTATTTTTGCTTCAGAAGAACCAGGATGCCTAGGTCGGCTTCATCTCCATCCATACTAAAGATAGATTCGCTTACTATAAATACATTGTTGTAGGAGCTTCGCTTTTTTTGCAAGATAGATTCCAAGTGCTCATAATCGAGATGGCGGTAACGAATTTGCTCAGCATTAGACAATCGTATGCCATCAATTATACTAGCATGACATAATTTATCACTCAATATCAAATCCCCTTTTCCGCTAATAGCGGGAAGAACACCGGCATTAGCATGATAACCACTATTGAAAAACAAGGCAGCTTCTGCTCCATATAAATGCTTTAACAGACCTTCAGTTTCATCATATAAATTGGAATTTCCAGTCAATAATCGCGAAGAAGAACTTCCGAACTGAAGCCACTCAGGATTCTCTAAAAGTTGCTTGGTAAACTCCAACTTTAAGGGTTCGTAGGTAGCCAGTCCCAGGTAATCGTTACTCGATAAATTGAGCATCTTCTGTCCTTCGAAACTACAATACCCATCCTTTAAGTGCGCTACAGAACGCAGATTACGCTGCAAGCCTTCTTCAGATATTTGAGCCAATTGCTTTTTAAAATCTAACATACAAGTGCTTTGGTACTTTCAACAACAACCTTACACACAGCATCGCATAGCTTCTGTAGTTCAGCATCGGTAATAATAAAAGGAGGCATTAGATAAACCAACTTCCCGAAGGGGCGCACCCAAACACCAGCCTCAACAAACATGGCTTGTATACTTGCCATATCAACCGCTTCGTTCAACTCCACAACCCCTATAGCCCCCAATACACGAACATCCGCAACAGCGGTATTTTCTTTTAAGGATGATAAGCCATTGCGCAAGGTATTTTCGATGTGTTGTACTTTGTTTTGCCAATTACTTTGAAGCAATAACTCTATACTTGCATTGGCCACTGCACAGGCCAAAGGATTTCCCATAAAAGTAGGGCCGTGCATAAAAACACCTGGCTCGCCATTACTGATAGTATCCGCTACATTAGCAGTGGCTATGGTGGCAGCAAAGCTCATGTATCCGCCCGTAATGGCTTTTCCTAGGCACATAATGTCAGGCCTTATATTGGCAAAATTACAGGCAAACAGTTGACCCGTTCTGCCAAAGCCTGTGGCTATTTCATCTGCAATTAAGAGTACATTGTAATCTTCACATAATGTTTTTAGCCCTGCCAGATATTGAGGATGATAAAAGCGCATACCACCGGCTCCTTGCACTATGGGTTCAATAATAATCGCCGCTATTTCATCGCTATTTTCACTTAATATCTTTTCCATCGGAGCTAGCGACTCTGGCTTCCACTCTGCATCAAAAGCAATGCTTGGCTGTTCTGCAAAATAATGAATGGGCAGTTTGCCATTAAAAATATGATGCATACCCGTATCAGGATCACATACCGACATGGCATTCCACGTATCGCCATGATATCCATTGCGCACCGTAGCAAACTTAGTTTTAGTTTTACTACCCTTGGCATACCAATATTGTAGCGCCATTTTCATGGATACTTCTACTGCAACGGAACCCGAATCGCAGTAGAAAACTTTTTCTAAACCATCGGGTGTAATGTTAATTAACTGCTCGGCTAACTCAACAGCTGGTTCGTGTGTTAATCCGCCAAACATTACGTGCGACATATTTTTAAGCTGCTTTTCGATGGCGGCATTTAAAACCGGGTGATTGTAGCCATGCACGGCAGCCCACCACGAAGACATACCGTCTGTTAGCTGCCTGCCATCCTTTAGATGAATGGTGCAGCCCTCGGCCTTATCTACCGGATACACGGGTAAGGGATTTGTGGTTGAAGTGTAGGGATGCCAGATATGTTCTTTGTCGTATTCTAATAACTTATTTGTCTGCATTGGGTAATGTTTAATAGTATGTAAGTTTTAGGGCTGAAGGCTGAAGTGTTAGACAGTAGAATAGCCATACCTTCCAAGACTAGCTTCGGCCTCTTTTTAAAGGGCTTCTGTTTTTAATAAGGTTTTAGTAAGACTGGGAAGCTGAGGGCTTTGCCCGAAGATCACCCAGCCGCACTTAAACCGTTTAAAATAAAGAAGACTTTTAAAAAGCAGCCGACGGACTTTTTTTCTACTTTTTGGTCTGTAGCAGAAAGTAGAAGCCCTTAAGGCTTGAGTAATTTATCAGGCTACTTTGAACAACAACTTTGCTTCTCAACCGAAAAACCGGCTTGTTCAAAAGCGGCTTTATCTTGCTTAATATTTGTACCAACCGTAGTTAAGTAATCCCCTACCAAAGCAGCACTTACCCCGGCTTTTAAGGCCTTCTCTTGAATATGAGCAATTAAACTTCTACCGCCAGCCAAACGAATATTAGCACTTGGATTAATAAAGCGAAACAAGGCAAAGGCAGTTAAAATTTCCTCATCGCTAAGTTTGGCTGTACCTTCCATGGCAGTGCCTTCAACCGGCATTAAGATATTAATTGGGATAGATTCAATTTCTAATTCCTTCAAAACAAAAGCCATTTCTATGCGCTGCTCTTGCGATTCGCCCATGCCAATAATACCACCTGAGCAAACACCCATACCTAGTTCTTTAGCATGACGAATGGTGCGCACTTTCTCCTCAATACTATGTGTGCTTACTAACTCAGGAAAGAAGGATGGAGCTGTTTCAATATTACAGTGATAATGCTTTACTCCTGCCTCTTTCAATTGCATTAAGTCAGATTTATTAAGCAAACCCATTGAGGCGCAGAGATGAATAGGCGTATCTTTCTGAATCTTTTTATACACGCCGCAAAGTTGAGTTAAGTTACTTTTTGATATTTTTCGGCCACTAGTTACTAAGGAGAATTTATGCACCCCTTTGGCAGCATTTTCTTTGGCCAACGCTTCAGCTTCCTTTAAATCAACCAACTCGTATTCCTCAACATCGGTTTTATGAAACATGGATTGTGAGCACCATTTGCAATCTTGCGTGCACTTGCCTGATTTGGCATTCATGATACTGCACATATCAAAATGATCACCTTTAAAGAACTTACGAATATCATCTGCCGCAGCATACAATTCTTCTTTATCCTTTAATTGAGCCAACGCAATAGCCTCGCTATTTGTAATGGCACCACCTGCTAAAATTCTGTTTTTTATTTCGTTAACCATAGCACAAAAAAAGCCGTTAACCAGAGCAAAGCTCCAATTAACGGCAGTTATATTATCGTTTATATTTATTATTTATAGCACATTCTGCATCAACAGCAACTGTTAATGGTAACAACTCTAATAATTCTTGATCTTGCAATTCATCCGTATCATCATCAACCGACAATTTTAGAATAGCTTCAAACACAGCACTCAGCTGATTTAAAGCATCACCAACCCATTGGGCTGCTGATATAGAAAGATTACCAATACTCACCTCTTTGCCTATTGAAGCAAAAGCTGCATAAGCATTACGGCTCCATTGTTTAAAACGAAACTGCTGGTTTGTATATGAATATCCTGTTTTCATTGCCCTGCAAAACTAATATAAAAAAAGTAAAATTGCTTATATCTAAATACAATGATTATAACTAGTTTAATGATATTTTCATAACCCCCATTTTAGTGCTATAAAAAAGCCCTAAATAACCTCTCGGTTTTGTTTTCTGAAAAGGAACTACTACTTGACCACTATCTTCACCTAAAGATCTCATAAACTCAGGCATAACCGTAAGCTTATTATCTTTATTATTTAAAATTGGGGTTTTAGTATACGTTCCATCACTCTTCAACTCCGAACCCACTAAAATAGCGCCTTTCAGCTTCTTTAAAGTAGAAAGATCCTTTGCATTTCTAATATCTTTCGTTAAGTTTCTTTTGTGCTCATTATACAAGTAAACAAGATCATTACCTGTCTTTAATGTACCAAAAGACAATGCAAATCCACCATCATTAACTGTATGCTGTTTCTTAGGGATATCTGTAAACTGTAGAATTTCCCCTTCATTACTTACAACTGTAGTAAATAAATTTCCACGTTCGTAATGATGCGTAGTTGTGGTACCTCCATTTTGAGAAGTATGTGTAACTATATAATCTCGTCTTTGCTCAGCAACAATGTAATAATTACCATTCTCCAATTTATGAATATCGCGAAGACTAAAGGAATTGGAAACACCTCTCTTTTTTTCTGAATTGGATAATTTTTTATCAGAATTTAATTGGGCAATAATATCATTAGGTAAACTTTTAGATTCGGCTTTAGTAATTGCTTTTGTTTCAAGATCAATAAGCATGTAATACACACCATTAATCCCCTTTGTTCGTTTTGCAGAAGTGTGAATATCTGCATAAAAGCCTGCGCAAACAGCCACCCCATCGGTTTCATTTAAGCGTATTCCTACATCCTCAATCTTCTTACCTGGCAACTCAATCTTATACTTACTCATTGCACCGCCATCAGGTTCAACTAGTAAGGCCTCAAAAAACTTGGTATCTGTTCGTTTTTCTTTATCTTCCTTATCTACTTGAACAAGTAAAAGCACCTCTCCACCATTACATACGTAATAATCTAAAACACGAACATCTTCATTTTTGTAGGGAAGCTGAACTTTTGCACTTGAAATATTTTTTAATTCCCCATCATATACCCTTAACAAATAATCTAAATCTGCTTTCTTTTTATTATCAGGGGTTTTTATTACAATAAACTTTGTACTATCCTGACTAGGCCATACTTTATATTTATTTGTTCTCTTACTTGAAATACTTGGTTCTGAGTTAATCAACTTAGCCTTACCAATCTTTTCCCCTTTTAAAGTGAATGACTGCGCATAAAGGCGATGCGTTTTACTCTTCTTTTCAAAAGTTTCAAACATAACAATAACCTTATTGTCAGCAAATAACGTTTTATTATAAACAAATCCTTTTGCAAAAGGTGCACCTTTTCCAATTAACTCTACCTCATTTATTATTTGCAAAGTATTCGCATCATATACCTTTAATGAGTATTCTTTGCCCTTACCATCATTACGACTTACAATGTGTACATAATCATCTACACCTCCAGCAAATCTAATAATTGATCCTGAGCTAACCTTCTCATATTTACTTACATTTACTTTAAACTCTTTGGCATTTACGTTTAGTGCAATAATTACTGCGCAAAGAAATAGCATTATACGATTCATTTTCATTTGTTTAGGTTAATATAATATTGTTTATTTGCAGCAAATAAACAAAAAATTAATATTATTATGGCCAAGATTCTTCACTTAATATCTATTATTCTCCTTTTAAGTCAAAATTCATTCTCACAAGAAACAACAGTAGTCACCTATAACGCGTTCAATTCCGAAGAAACTCTTAACAAGGAGAGCATCAAACAATACAAAAACGCATTAAACACTAACCTTTTTCTTTTACCAAGAGGAACATTCATAATCAATTATGAACGCGCACTAAATAATTATTTCACTTTTGAAATAGGTGCTGGTTTAACACATAAAGACTATTTATATAACTTCGATTTAGATGATATGTCTAACGATACTAATACTGAATATAAAATCGCTTATGCATATAATGCCTCAATAAAATTTTTTCCTAAAGAGCAGTATGATTTAGAGGGTTTTTATATATCTCCTTATTACCGATATCGAAAACATACAGAAACGTATAATAGTGTAGATGTAGAGAATAACGAATACTCTGCTAATAACGATATGATAGTTCAAGAAACCGCATTATTATTTGGCTATTCTGCACTATCCTACAGTGATGTATTGTTCGATTACTACATAGGTATTGGATATAGAAACCGCAATTATACCCAGTTTTCTTATAATGATAATAATACTGGTGGTTTAGTAGCCCAAGATATTAATGAGGGCACCCCCACTATATTACTTGGTTTAAAAATTGGCTTTAATTTTTGATTATTAAACTAATTTTCGGTAGTATTTACCCATGAAAGCAATAGCTTCAAGGGTAAATATTATTTATATAAAACTTGGAATATTTCTTTTAAAGAACTTCTCCTATTGAACCCTCAGCGTTTGGAGTCAGGACATATTTTTTATCGGGCTTTAAGCCTAGTTCTGTGCGGTGCGAAACATATAAAATGGCCGAATCGCTTTCGTTAGCAATTTTATTTATCAAACTTACCATCATATTAGCATGCTTATCGTCAAGCCCGGTAGATGGTTCATCTAAAATTAATAAAGGCGGATGTTTCACCATGGCACGCGCTATCAATATCATGCGTTGCTCTATCTGCGAAAGCTTATAAAATAAAGTTTGGGCCTTATCTTTTAAACCTAAAAGCGACAGCCATTGCATCGCCAATCGCTGTTGTATATCTGTTGGCCTGCGATACAAACCAACACTATCTACTAAGCCCGAAATAATCATATTCTCGGCTGTGTGATTACCGCTAAATAATTCGGTCATTGATGGGGTGAAATAGCCAATCTTTTCTTTAATCTCCCAAACCGATTCTCCCGTTCCTTTTTTATGCCCAAATAAAAATAAATTCACTCCATACGCTTTCGGATTATCTCCATAAATCATAGTAAGCAAGGTAGTTTTACCCGATCCATTGGGCCCAATTAAATGCCAAAATTCACCTTTCTGAATTCTCCAGTTGAGCTTATTTATAATGCATCGCTCATCGTAGCTTACCGTAACATCCTTTAGCTCAACTAACACTTGAGGCACTTCAATTAATTTTCCTGCTGCAGCAGGAAGTGCATTTACAAAAACATCTTTATTCTGATGAATTAAACTTTCCTTAAAAGAATTCAGACTATGCCTTTTAACTAGCTTTTCTTTTTCCAATACCAATACATCAGTAATAAACGGAAGTATATCATGCTCGCGTTTAAACAACTGAATAATAGGAACCACTTTACTTAATTCTATAATACTTTCTTTCAGCGAAGCCACCGAAGCCACATCTAAACAATCAAATGGGTTATCTAAAATTAAAAATTCAGGCTTTTGATTAATTAAATATATTAGAAGTGCTTTTTTCTGCTCCCCGCTTGAATAGGTTCTAATACTTCTACTCTTATCGAGCGATAAAGCAAAATTATCATGACGCATTTCATCATCAATCATCTTTTCGAGTGTTACATTTGAAAAAAGTAACCCCCGTTTATTATCTAATTCTGGTAAATCTTTTTCTTTTTGCGGACTTAAAATATGCTTAACCCAATCTCCTTTTACAGAGATTGATTCACTTTCAATGGCGTAATGCTTCACAATTATACTCAGTTTTGGTGCGCTACAAATTTAGCATTTTCAATTTATCGAAGTAAAAAATAGAACATAAGGGTATCAAAAGCGAGTACATATAGTTCTTTTTAAGCTTTTTTCACTTTAAACCCCTGCATAAACAGTCATTTATCTTAATAAAATTGATAATTTTGATGCTAGACCGACAAAAAAAACAACAACTACATGAATTATCTTGAATCCGCAGCAAACTTAAAATCTCTCATTGAAAAAGCGAATATTCAACTACTCGCTTCGAATGAAGCCAAACTACAAGAACCCAACAAAGCAATGTTACGTACAAATTTTGGTAAAGAAGTGAGCCTTCCCATGGAGGAATTTACCAATAGTTTTGTACAAAAAATATTATCGGAGTACGAATCAGAAGCCATTGTAATAAGTGACTTTGTTGCTACAAGAGAAAACGACAAAGAACTACACTATTTTTTATATAAAGGCTACCACAAGCTGTTTAATAAAGGCTTAGTTTATTATCAGTTGGTAAACAAAGCAACTTATGAACCCATAGGAGAATTACAGTTCAGCAATATTGAGGATAATATCTTCTATTCTGTTGAGGAACCTAAGGAAGAAGAGAGCTCTTGCAATGCTGTTGAAACAAAAGAGAATACGGTTAAGAATCCGTCCATCGCGTTTCTAATTGGGCATATGAACGAAGAACGTTTATTGTTTGATATTAACCGTTTGATATTTGAAACGGCTAACAATGTGCAGAAGCACAAAGGGCGCAATTTTACTTTCCACATACAGGTATCTAAATTTGGAGGAACTGTAAAACGTGAATTTATTAAACAACTAGATAAATTAAAGACTGATATTGACAAATACATCCACTCAACTTATCCGAATAGCCAGTTTATTTTAGATTTGGATGAACTGAAGTAAAGTCAGGTTTCAAACTTCAATTGATATTAACTATCTTCGAAACCGAATTAGAAAATATCAATTTGCATGAAAAACCTTCTCAGCAAAATTTTAAAATCATTTGGCATATTTATGCTAAGATATGGCCTTGCCTTTGTAATTATTTGGCTTGGCTTTTTAAAATTCAAGAACTTTGAAGCAGATTATACACGCCAACTTATTAGTGGCGGATATGTTTCGTGGGTACTAAAATACATTACCCCTTATGCTTTAAACTCTATTATTGCCTACCTACAAATTGCAACAGGTATACTTATTATGCTTAAGCCCGTTTCTCGTCCATTATCATTTTGGGGAGGGCTTATTGCAGTAATAATGTTTACACTTAGCGCATCTCTACTCTTTACATCTGATTATGTTTGGTTAGCAGGCTACGGCTTCCCTGAGTTATCAAAAGCCGGGCAAACCATATTAAAAGATTTTATTTTACTTGGCGCATCTGCATGGTGCGTAGGAGATAGTTTATAAATTATGACAATAAAAAGAGTTTGCGTATTCTGCGCTTCAAGCCCCAAAGTAGATCAATACTACTTAGACCAAGCCACACAACTTGGCAAAATATTAGCCAAAAAAGATATTGCCATGAACTACGGTGGTGGCGAAATAGGTTTAATGGGAGCTGCCGCCAATGCTATGCTAAGTAACAAAGGCTCGGTACGAGGAGTTATTCCTCAATTTATGGTTGAGGTAGAATGGGCTCACAAGGGCGTTGAAGATATGGTGATTACACAAACCATGGCCGAGCGCAAACAGCTTTTAGTTGAAGGTGTTGATGCTATTATTGTATTACCCGGCAGCACCGGCACATTAGAAGAACTTGCCGAAGTACTTTCTAATAAAAAACTAGGCTTATTTAATAAACCCATAGTGATTGTTAATGCTAAAGGTTTTTATACTCCGCTCATTAAAATGCTAGAGCTAATGATAGAAGAAAACTTTATGACAGGCGAAAACGCTAGGTTATGGATTGAAGTTCCTTCTGTTGAAAACATTGTAGAAGTTATTTCGCAAGAATTAAGAGATAGTAAAACAACCAATAATTCAATATTATAATACTGGTGATTATATAAATTTAATGAAGTACTTTGCACCTCAAAATACAATAACTGCTGATAGCACAAGCACTGAGATTAAACCCAGTTTGAATTCTGAACTAAAGGTTAAGTCATCAACTACAATTACTTCTATACCTGAAACTCCAGTTCGCTTTCAGGTACAAAAGAGATATACACCGCGTAAAAAAATAAAACATTATACCCCTAGTGCTGAAGATTCGATTAAATACAATCTTAAAGTTCGTCCTGTAAATAATAAAAGTCCACTATTTGACAATGTAGTTAATGACTATCTAAACCCAATCCCACGCAGTGATAAACAATGGATCAACACCGCTACAACTGATAACTCAGGAGTTATTGAGATCATTAAACACGAGAAAGAAAATGAAGAAATAAATCAGACCTTAAACAGTTTAGCCCTCGAAGCAGACTCCATCATCAATCAAGAAAATAACACCAGAACTGAAACACAAACTTTAGTAGGTGAAAACTCAAAGCTAAAAGAAGGCCAGTTTATTTCAAGCACAGATAAAGATGTTATCTCTGGGCTTTTAATATTTGTGATTGCCATTGTTGGATTTCTTCGTATCAGCAATTTCAAATATCTTAAGGAATTATTTTCGTCATTAATTTATAGTCAAGCAGCCCGAAAATTAACCACCACATTTAGTACTCAAAATCAATTACCGTCTTTTGTACTAAATGTTCTTTTTGTGCTAAATGCATCCATATTTTTATATTTATTCAGCAGTTATTTTCAATTATCTCATGTGAAACTACTGGGACTATGGTTAATTCCAATCTGTATGCTCATAATTCTTGCCTATTTTACCTTCAAAGCAGGAATGTATAGGTTGGTAGCTTATATTTTTGATACCACTGATCAAACAAAAGAATATTTATGGATTGGCCAAAGACATAGTAAAATAGGAAGTTTAATTCTATTACCATTTATTGCCATCATCCCATATATTGAGATCAGCATGGTGGAAATTCTATTAAAAATTGGAATATTATTGATGATCAGCCTCTATTTAATTCAGATTACAAGAGGTTTGCAATTAATTTTAGGTAATATAGCATCGTTATTTTACTTGTTTTTGTATCTTTGTGCCCTAGAAATTTTGCCTTTATTAATTATGTATAATATTTTTAAAGGGGCATAGTTGAAATTAAAACAGTAAAGCTTTGAAGATTAAAAGAATTTTGGTTTCACAGCCAAAGCCACAGACCGAAAAATCTCCATATTTCGAATTAGCGGAAAAAAACAATGTAAAAATTGATTTTAGACCATTCATTCAAGTTGAGAGCGTACCTACAAAAGAGTTTCGAACGCAGAAGATTAATATCCTTGATCACTCTGCTGTAATTTTCACAAGCCGTACGGCAATTGACAATTTCTTTAGAGTTGCTGAAGAAATGAGGGTTACTGTACCTGATGACATGAAATACTTCTGTATTAATGAAGCAACGGCTTACTATCTTCAAAAATACATTGTTTATCGTAAAAGAAAAATTTTCCATTCAACAGGTAAATTTCCTGACTTAGTAGATGTGATTAAGAAGCATAAGGACGAAACATTCCTTGTACCTCTTTCTGATATTCATAAGCAAGAGATTCCAGAGTTATTGGAGAAAAATAAGATTAAGTATTCAAAAGCTATTTTATATCGTACTGTTAGTAGTGACTTAAGCGATTTAAAAGACATTGATTATGACATAGTTGTATTCTTTAGTCCTTCTGGAATTACAAGTTTGTTACAAAACTTCCCTAATTGGAACCAAGATGAGACAATGATTGCAACTTTTGGTCCGGCAACAGCTAAAGCAGTTACTAATGCTGGATACAGATTAGATATTCAAGCTCCAATGCCAAAAGCTCCATCAATGACGATGGCTTTAGAGCAGTTTATTAAGCAGCACAACAAAGGCAAATAAACTACAACAAAAGATATATTTAATAAAAGGGCATTATTTAATGCCCTTTTTTACTCTATATAAACAAGCAAATAGAATGAACACAGACGACTTTTCGTTCCCTAAATCCGAAAGACTGTGCAGCCATAATGTTATTAACGATGTATTCAGCTCGGGAAAGGCTTTTGTTTGTTATCCTTTTAGAGTAATTTATTTAGATACTGAGTTACCGCAGGATGTACATTCTCAGATATTGTTCTCTGTTGGGAAGCGAAAATTTAAAAGAGCTGTACACCGAAACTTATTAAGAAGGCGAAGTAAAGAAGCATATAGACTGCACCGACAAGGCTTACAAACATTACTTAAAGAAAAAAATCAACAAATTGCGATTGCAATGGTTTATATATCATCAAGTAAAATGTCGTATGATAGTATTGAAAAAGGTATGATTAAAGCCTTGGATAAATTATGCCAGAAGCTCAGTGAACCCAATGATTAGTTTCTTTCAACATATTGGATTTTGGATTAAAAGGTTCTTTACCTTCATTTTGATAATTCCCATTAAAATATATCAATATACCATATCTCCAATGCTAGGAGCATCATGCAGGTACACACCAAGTTGTTCTGCCTATTCTATACAAGCACTTAAAAAACATGGCCCTATTAAAGGTTTTTACCTTGTCATTAAACGTATATTAAGCTGTAACCCGTGGGGCGGACACGGACATGATCCCGTTCCATAATCAATGCGAAAGCATATTGTTATTAAAGTAAAAAGATTATTTTCGTACAAAATAAAATCAAAAGCAATGGATTCTACCAGGCAAAAAAAAGTAAATAGATTACTCGAAAAAGAAATAAGCCAAATATTTATACAAGAAGCTAGAGTATTAACCTTAGGAACAATGGTTTCTGTTTCTAAAGTTCGTATTTCACCAGATTTAGGAATGGCAAAAGTTTACCTTAGCATATTCCCATCTAAAAATGCAGCTAATGTAATTGAAGAAATTAAAACAAAAGGTGGCCTAGTGCGTAAAGCATTAGGAATGAAAGCGGGAAAACAACTAAGAGTTATTCCTGATTTACAATTCTTTTTAGATGATTCATTAGATTATCTTGAAAATATTGACCGCTTACTAAAAGAATAACAATGCAATACGACCCAATAAAACGTAGTTTAGGAAAAGTATTTAATAGCACACCTTCGCTCCGACGTGTATTTTATAAACTGCTCGACCTCTTGCTTCTTCGCTCATGGCACATCAGAAAAGAAATAAAGCGATGGTCGAAAAAAGTAGGTAACGAACTTAATGTATTGGATGCAGGTTCAGGCTTTGGCCAGTATGTTTACTTCCTATCTGGGATAAATAAGAAGTGGAATATTACCGGTGTTGATGTTAAGGATGAACAGATTGCTGATTGTAATCAATTCTTCACAAAAATAAACCGACAAGAGCAGGTAAAATTTAAATTTGCCGATTTAACTAAGTTTGAAGAAAAAGATAAATACGACTTAGTTGTTTCCGTAGATGTGATGGAGCACATTGAAGACGACGAAGGCGTTTTTAAAAACCTTTATCAGGCAATGAATCTTGGAGGTATGATTTTAATATCAACCCCAAGTGACCAAGGAGGATCTGATGCACATCATCACGATGCTGAGCACGATGACGGAGTAACTGGCTTTATTGATGAGCATGTTCGCGATGGATATAATATGCAAGAAATAGTTCAAAAACTTAAGAAGGCAGGGTTTAGAGATATTGATGCTAGATATTCGTACGGAATACCCGGCAAAATATCATGGAAATTATCCATGAAGTATCCAATTATCATGCTTAATGCTACTAAAGCATTTTTCATTTTATTACCCTTCTACTATTTAATAACTTTCCCTTTTTGTTTATTGCTAAATGCAATGGATGTTGCAAAAACCCATAAAAGTGGAACTGGCTTAATTGTTAAAGCTTTCAAATAATTACTGAATGAAGCTGTCTTTTGAAATAGCATTAAAATTTCTGTTTGGTAAAAAGTCGAAAGGGATAATTAATGTTATTTCAACCATTTCTATTATCGGAGTATCGGTAGGTACCATTGCATTACTAATGGTTCTGTCTGTTTTTAACGGACTTCATGGCCTAATTGGAAACTTATATGGTTCATTTGATTCTGATATCAAAATTACCCTAAACGAAGGCAAGTACTTTTCAACTGATTCCTTAAACCTTGATGCCATAAATCAACTTGAGGAGGTTACTTATATTGCCCCTGTTATTGAAGATAATGCTTTACTCAAGTATAAAGACAGACAAGTAACCGGTATTATTATGGGGGTTGATTCTAACTTTGTTAGAGTTAGTAAACTAGATTCCATAATTTATAATGGCAAATTTGAACTAAAAAGTAAAGATGGCTATGGTGGGGTTATTGGTTACGTGTTAGCCGACCAACTAAATGTACGCACTAGCTTTCTCACTCCTTTAATGATTTATGTTCCTGATAGAAATAAGAAAATAAATCTTGCTAGACCTAACGAGGCCTTTAAATCGCATTACATACACCCGAAAGGAGTGTTTTTAGTGAAGCAAATGGAGTACGATTCTAAATACCTCATTATTGATATTGATTTGGCACGTAGACTACTTAAATATTCAAACTCTGAAGTAACGTCTTTATCTATTTCCTTAAATCCATCCTATAATATTAGCTCTGCCCAGAGAAGAATTGAATCAATACTAGGGAGTTCTTTTAATGTGCAAAACAGGCAAGAGCAACATGCCAGCTTTTATAAAATGATGCGCATTGAAAAGATAATGGCCTATCTGATTTTATGCTTCATTTTGATTATTGCAACCTTCAATTTAATTGGAACCATGTCGATGCTGATATTTGATAAAAAAGAAAGTATCACAACTTTAAAGAGTATGGGCGCTAATCAAAAATTAGTGACACGCATTTTCTTACTTGAAGGTTGGTTAATCTCATTAATCGGAGTAATATCGGGTCTTGTAGTAGGGGTTGTTTTAATTCTAATTCAAGAATATTTTGGGGTTATTCATTTTAGTGGTGGTGGTAATTTTGTTGTAGATGCTTATCCGGTAAAACTTGAAATATTAGATATATTCACAACACTTGCAACAGTAACCACAATTGGTTTCTTAGCTACACTTTATCCTGTTAAAGTAATTGTAAAAAGATATTTTAAGGGAGAGGCGTAAAAAGATCTTGATTATTTTAAAGTTTAAAAAGGCTCAACTGTTGATTTGGTAGGGCATCCTCCAAACTCAATAGTTTTTTCTTAGCAGGTAAGCCTCCTGCATAACCAGTTAAACTACCATCGGCACCTATTATTCTGTGGCACGGAATAATAATTGAAATAGCATTGGCACCATTTGCAGAGGCAACTGCTCTAATCGTTTTTTCATTTCCTAATTTTTTTGAGAGTTGAAGATAGGAATACGTTTCCCCATAAGGGATTGTAAGGAGTTGATCCCAAACACGCTTTTGAAATTCGGTACCAATGGGTAATAATGGAACATCAAACACCCTGCGTTTACCCACAAAGTATTCTTTAAACTGAGCTATAGTAACATCTAGCAAATCAGATTCACCAACTGTATAGCAACAATCAAGAGCCTCTTGTATTCTCTTATCAACCGCATCTCTCATTTTGCGATAACGCCAATCGCAAATACATAACTTCCCACTGTATTCTCCTAAAATTAACTCTCCTACAGGCGATTGATAATACTTTATGGTAATAGAGCTAGCCATAAACTAACTCCTTACATCAGAAATTTCGTTGGGATATTTATCCTTAATCTCATTTAAACAAGCATGTACCTCTTCCGCCGTGTTGGCTCTAAGCATTTTAATTTTTAGATCTCTAAAGTCGCGCAAACCTTTAAACGAAATTGCCAAATGACGACGCATATGCAATATCCCTCTGCGTTCGCCTAACCAGTCAATGCTATTATTCAGATGCTCACGTATCATTTCCACATGCTCTGGTATTTTTGGCAGATCAAGTAATTCACCCGTTTCTAAGTAATGTCTGATTTCTCTAAAGATCCAAGGACGACCAATGGTAGGCCTGCCTATCATAAGGGCATCAACCCCATATCTATCCAAATAATCTTTCGCTTTTTGCGGGTGTGTTATGTCTCCGTTACCAATGATAGGTATATTCATTCGAGGATTATTCTTCACCTCACCAATCAAAGTCCAGTCTGCCTCACCATTGTACATTTGAGCTCGTGTTCTTCCGTGAATTGCCAAAGCCTGAATACCAGTATCCTGAAGTTGTTCAGCAACATCAACAATAATCTTAGAATCCTCGTCCCAACCCAAACGTGTTTTAACCGTAACCGGTAGGTTAACCGCTTTCACAATCTGAGTAGTCATATCAATCATCTTCGGAATATCGCGAAGCATTCCTGAGCCAGCACCTTTTGTTGCGATTTTTTTAACCGGGCAACCAAAATTGATATCAATCAACTCCGGTTTAGCTTGCTCTGCAATTTTAGCAGCTTCAACCATTGCCTCAATATCTTTTCCATATAATTGAATAGCTACTGGGCGTTCCTCATCAAATATCTTGAGTTTTCGCTGTGTTTTTTCAATGCTACGAATTAATGCATCTGCCGATACAAATTCAGTATACATTAAATCTGCACCATATTTTTTACACAATAGTCTAAACGAAGGATCTGTAACATCCTCCATGGGCGCTAATAAAAGCGGATGCTTTCGTAATTGTAAATTTCCTATCTTCACTATTCAACCAATAAATTGTCAATTACTTGTTTTACTTTATCACTATGCCATTTAGCGGCTCCTGTTTTACTCAGAATAATCTCACCCTTTTTTGAAATGAGATAAGTAACTGGTATACTTTTACTTTGTAAGATATCAGACACAGGATCAATGGCCGTATATACAGGCAAGCTTAATCCTCTTTTAGTCATAAAAGGATCAATAATATTAAAACCTTCGTTTGTAATTAGCACAAACTCTACCCTATCGCCATATTCATCATATAACTTTTGAAGCGATGGCATTTCAGCAACACACGGCGGACACCATGTTGCCCAAAAGTTGAGTAATACAACCTTTCCTTTATTCTCGGAAAAGTTAATTTCGGTGCCATCCTTATCCTGATACCTCCAATTATAATCAACATCAGCTAGTGAGTTTATTTTCTTCTCCACCTTAGGTGCAGTCATCGTATATCTAATTACAGAAGAACTAATCACCTTGCGCGTTGTAGGATTAAGCATAGCTAAAAACAAAGCCAAAAAAACAAAATCGAGCACAATTCCGGCCTTTGTTTTTCGGTCTCTATATTTCTCCCATTGTTCTCTTAAAAATCCCATCTAAATTGGTTTTAACTTAACCTATCTTTTTTGTAACCATCCACGTTGGCCACTTCATACTTGTATGTGTTTTGCCAACAGTAGTTTTAAAGCTTACACTAATGTTTTTAAATTGATTTAATCCTTCAACATTATCGTAAAACTTTTGAATATCAACATTAAACTTATGACCCACACCCGAAACTAAAGTTAGAGGAAAATAATTTACCCCGCCCATATTTTTAATAACAAACTCACGCTTCTTGCTTCCTTTATGGAAGATTAAAACAGGATTTTCGAAATTAATAGCTTCCTTTTTGTGATTAATAAGTACAACCTGAGCTATTAATTTACCCGTACTTCGTTGCTTTGCAAAACTAAGTTTTACTATAACTACCTTCGGAAATAATTTTTCGAGATAGCCATAACGTTTGGCCACAAAAAATGCCAAAACCAAACCAATCATTATCATTAACGAATTAATATCGTTACTATGCGATGGCTCGTTCGTTGGTGCCTCCATACCCTGTATTGAATCAGTAATTACTTCTTCAACACCTTGAGTAGTTGTTGTGGTGCCTGGTGTGGATGCTCCTCTACTGCAAATCTGTAACATCAAGGCCAAGCCTAAAATAACATATATTACAGTTCTATTCTTTTTTAAGAATTCACCTATTTGTTTCAACTGATTCATTACTTGCACTAATCTTCTTTATTAATAGATGGTAGTTTAGCTTTAAGCTCAGGAAATGGAATAATCCCTTTATAGTTGATGTAATACTCGCCTCCAACAACTGGGCGGGCCATTTCTTTTTCTGTTTTCCCATTAGCATTGGCGATACCTACACTAGCATAATAACAAAGTGCATTTCTTTTACGCCCCATTTCTCGAACTTGCTGAATAATCTCTGGCAACACAATTCCCATCTCAGGATAATAGCCAGTTTTAACAACCACGGCATAAAACTGATCGTCTTTTTTAGCCAAAATTTGAGGGTTGATATCCAACTCTTTTCTCACATTCAAAACCTCGTAACCTTGGTCAATCATATCTTTATACACTACCTTAATCCCTAAGAAATGTAACTCCTCTAAATTCATTATCTCGCTACTTGCCATATCTATAATTAATGCCAAAATTATACCAAAACTAATTGATTGCCTCCTATGTGAAAGCGGCTGCAAAATTGCGAAAATAAAGCGGATTTAAGAAATAGTTGGCATACCTATTGATTGAATTATAATAATGTAAGCTTTAAGCAAGCTAAATTTATTTATTCGGATGCTAATGATTTGTTAATATTAGATATAAACGTAACAACGTAAGCGCATTTTTTATAATTTTGCCCTATGATTTACATTATTGCATTAATTATACTGGCAATGGCAGTGGCATGGTTTGCCTCTAACAAACCATGGAAGAAGGAAAAGTTAGAAGAGGAGAAAGTTGAAATTGCTGATGATTGTTGTGGCGCTCATGAAGTTTGTGAATCAGATAGCCTACTAACATCAAGTGATAATATAGAGTATTTTGAGGATGAAGAATTAGATCGTTTCAAAGGCACTCCTTCAAAATCATATAGCGATGAAGCTATTGAAGAATTTAGAGATGTTCTTTATACACTTAAAGAACGTGAAGTAGCTTCGTGGATTAAGAGCATGCAACTACGCCTTGTTGAATTACCCGACATCATCAGAGAAGAAGCTTTAATGATTGTTGAAGAGCGTAGAATGAAAGCTAGCTAATCAACAGTGAAGTTATTAACTAATTGATTAAGTTCCAGCGCTACCTTCTTTAGATCATCAGTACTTGTTTGCATTTTTTCGGCTGTAATGGCATTTTTATTGGCTAGACTTGAAATTTCACTTGTGGTAGAGTTTACCTGATCCATTGCTATATTCTGTTGGTTGCTAAGTTGGAGCGCCTCGTTAGATAATTCACTGGTTACATCAATATCCTTTAGTAAATCAATAAGTCTATTGCTCGTATTATCCGACAAGCCAATTGTTTCGGCAATCTGTATGTTAATTTGCTCGGCAGCATCAGAACTAAACTCAGCCAAAGATTTTACTTCACCGGCTACAACTCCAAATCCTTTTCCTATTTCACCAGCCCTGCTCGCCTCAATCGAGGCATTTAACGCAAGTATATTGGTTTCAGCCGCAATATTATTTAACGTAACCACCTTGTTTGCAATTTTATTAATTGATTCTAAATTATTATTAAACACATCATTTACGTGATTTACATCTATCTGCAATTGCTTAAAAAGTGAAGCTGAGTCATTTGTAGCTTTTAAACTAATATTTGCATTCTTCATTACCTCAAGCAAAGTAGATGATAACTCTTCTGTTGAAGCGGCTTGTTCATTTGCTGAATCAGCTAATTGTGCTGCGTCTTGATTATTTGACTCAACTATTTTTAGTACCTGATTAGAACTTCTTTTTATGTATTGTATTAACTCTTGCTGCTGATTTTTTATATTTGAAATAGTATTGCCAATTTCTCCAAATTCATCTTTCCTATTTAAAAAACTTTCATCAATCTTATTAGATAAGTGGCCTTTGGCTATTGGAGCTAAAATTTCATCTTTAAGTTGTGCTATAGTTCCTGTAATTTGCTTTTTAAGAAGGCGTACTAGAATAATAATTGTAAGCAATGCAATAGAGAAACCAATTAGAAAGTGGTTAAGATTTGAATACATTACGTAGGCTGAAGCAATTGATGCTATCATCGTTGTTAAACCAATGGCTATAACTACATTTTTAAGTATAGAGTTTCTATATCTGTAAAATAGGAAGGAGGTACTTATACTTATGCTTGGGATTAGAATTAAACAAAAGATGTAAAAGTTATTCATATTATATAGTTATCATTTTTCTAGGATCAGCAATTATTATACCGATTCCCTTATTATTTATAAGCTATATAACCCTAAAGTTTAATGGACATAGACGAAGTTTTTGTATTTCAACAAATGATAACGATTACTAGTATTCGTAAAATATATCATCTAATTATTCGTAAAAAAACCCATAGGTTATAAAACCTATGGGCAACAATATTTTTATGCTAAACTATGTATTACAAAACGGTTACCCAATTATGAGTATCTGCTTCATCGCCATACTGGATGGCTCTTAATTTATTGTATAGCTTTGTACTCACTTCACCTGCTACTTTAGGATCTCCGAATACATATGATTTATCCTCATCGATATCATCAATTTGACCAATTGGCGATATTACTGCTGCAGTGCCACAAGCACCCACTTCATCAAAGGTAGCTAATTCTTCCAATGCTACTTTTCTTCGTTCAATGGTTAAGCCCATATCTTCAGCCAACTGAATTAAGCTCATGTTGGTGATACTTGGCAAAATTGAATTAGAAAGCGGCGTAATGTACTTATCGCCTTTTATGGCAAAAAAGTTAGCAGGACCAGCCTCATCGATATATTTCTTTTCTTTACTATCTAAATAAAGAACTGAAGAATAACCATTATCGTGTGCCATTTGTCCGGCTTTCATACTTGCTGCGTAGTTACCACCAACTTTTAAGTTACCCGTACCCTGCGGTGCAGCTCTATCGAACTGACGGCTGATCATTTGCTTAGTTGGCTTAAAGCCTTCTTTGAAATATGGCCCTACAGGGGTTACAAACACCACGAATGTAAATTCATCAGCAGGAGAAACGCCTACTTTAGCACCTGAACCAAATAATACAGGGCGGATGTATAAAGCAGCTCCAGACTCGTATGGAGGGACAAATTTTAGATTGAGCTCAACAGCGCGGACGACAGCTTTGGTAAAAAGCTCGGTTGGTACCGCTTGCATTAAAATTCCGTCGGCAGAACTTTGAAGTCTTTTGGCATTTTCTTCCATTCTGAAAATGCGGACTTTCCCATCTTTTCCTTTGAAGGCCTTTAGTCCTTCGAACGATTGCTGACCGTAATGAATACCTGTTGCAGCCATATGCATTGTGATTTGTTCAGAAGTAGTTTCTTCTAAATCACTCCATTGGCCGTCTTTAAAATAGCTTCTAACGTTATACTCCGTTTTGATATAACTGAACGATAGATTTGCCCAATCGATATTACTCATGGAAAATGATTAAAATAATAAATACTAGTTTTTTTACCTGCTGTAAAGCTATGAATAATTTGTTAAATATTTTTATGACAAAATCAATGTTTATAGGTATATTTGATATATAACCGATACCTATTAACTTTTATCTATAACCGAAATGCAGCTCATTCTATCCTTTTTATCTCTTAATTATTACACTGCATTACTTCTTATAATTCTCAATACCTGGCATCATTATAAATTTAACTTAATACTCATAAATTTTTTTTAATCATGAAGAATTTTTTAATCATTACGCTACTATTAGCTACTATCTTACCTTGTGTTTTATGCCAAACAACAAATGAAATAAGTGACTTTGATGGAAATAAATATCAAACCGTAAAGATAGGAAATCAAGAATGGATGACGGAAAACCTTAAGACTACGACTTACAATGATGGCAAGCCTATACAGCATATTACAGACGAGAATAATTGGACCAATGCAACAGAAGGAGCATACTGTTGGTACTCAAATAATATACAAAATAAAGATATTTTTGGCGCCATGTATAATTGGGAAGCCGTAAATTCGAATAAACTATGTCCGGATGGTTGGCACGTACCATCAAGTATAGAGTTTGATCAATTAATGGAAAACACTAGTGCTATTTTGGAATCACAATCTCCAGATGGAGGAGGTGAGATTAAAGTCTATAAGGAAACTAAGGAATTACTAGAAGGTGGCACTAGCGGACTTGAAATAAAAAGATTCAGTGGAAGAAGAGCATATGGCTTCTATAATACTATAGAAAGTGAAACTTGGTTTTGGCTTAGTGGAGATTTTTACCACGATGGACCTAATGAAAGACTCGCTTGGTTATTTACTGTAGGTGAAAACCAAATGGTTAGAAGTGGTTATTATAAATATCAGGGATTAGCTGTACGTTGTTTGAAAGATGAAGTTGATGATACCGGATTTAGTAATACAAAACAGTTTTTACAAATAGACGTTTATCCGAATCCATGTGAAAACTATATATCATTACGAATTCCGAATGTTGAAACCATAAAAATATCCAATACACTTGGTTCCAATATTATTAAATGTAAGTATGAATCTGATCAAGTAGATGTATCAGGGCTCGAATCTGGCATTTATATTCTTGAAGCAACGTTATTTGATGGCTCTATTGCATTATGCAAATTCATTAAAAGATAAATCTCAAATAAAAAAAGAGCCGCACCAAATAAATGATGCGGCTCGCTGCTAACTCGAAAACAGCTAAATGATAAATAATGCTTTTACACTATTTGTTATTTAGCAGAACGCTTACGTTCGTGTTCTTCAAGAAATATTTTACGGATACGAATTTCTTTTGGTGTTACCTCAACATACTCGTCTCCTTGAATGTATTCTAATGCTTCTTCTAATGAGAAGATAATTGGCGGTGCTAATTTCACTTTATCATCAGAACCAGAAGTACGCATATTGGTAAGCTTCTTGGTTTTAGTAATGTTGATAGTTAAATCACCATCGCGGTTATTTTCTCCAATTACCTGACCTTTGTATATTTTTTGCTGCGGTGCAACAAAGAATTTACCTCTATCTTGTAATTTATCTAATGCGTAAGGAATAGCTGCTCCATCTTCCATTGAGATAAGAGAACCATTTAAACGTTTGTTGATTTCGCCTTTGTAAGGTTGGAACTCAACAAAACGGTGTGCCATAATTGCCTCTCCAGCTGTAGCTGTAAGCATTGCGTTACGCAAACCAATAATACCACGAGATGGGATATGGAATTCGATAACGATACGATCACCTTTACGCTCCATGCTTAACATATCACCTTTACGTTGTGTAACCATTTCGATGGCTTTACCTGAATACTCATCTGGTAAATCGATGGTTAATTCCTCAACTGGCTCATGTTTGATAGCTCCAATTTCTTTAATGATTACACGTGGCTGACCAACTTGTAGCTCATAACCTTCGCGACGCATTGTTTCAATTAATACTGACAAGTGAAGTACACCACGTCCGTATACATTCCATGCATCAGCAGAGTTTGTATCTTCAACGCGAAGTGCTAAGTTTTTCTCAAGCTCAGCATCTAAACGGTCTTTAATATGACGTGAAGTAACAAATTTACCATCTTGTCCGAAGAATGGTGAGTTGTTAATTGTAAATAACATACTCATTGTTGGCTCGTCGATAGAGATAGGATCTAAAGCTTCTGGCTCTTCAATATCGGCAACAGTATCACCAATGTCGAAAGTATCTAAACCAATTAAGGCACATAGCTCGCCACTTGAAACTTCTTCTACTTTAGTACGACCTAAACCAGAGAATACGTTAATTTCTTTAATCTTAGTTTTTGTGATTGAACCATCGCGACTTACTAACGAAACCTGTTGGTTTGTTTTTAAAGTACCACGGTGAACACGACCAATAGCAATACGACCTGTGTAAGGCGAGTGATCTAAAGATGTAATTAACATCTGAGGTGTTCCTTCGTTTGGCTCTGGCGCTGGAATATTTTCAACAACTGCATCAAATACAGCAGTAATATTATCAGTTTGCTGTTTCCAATCAGTACTCATCCAACCATTTTTAGCAGAACCATAAATGGTTACAAAATCTAGTTGGTCTTCTGTAGCACCAAGGTTGAACATTAAGTCGAATACCGACTCTTGTACCTCCTCTGGACGACAGTTTTCTTTATCAACTTTATTAATAACAACAATTGGCTTAAGGCCTAAGTTAATTGCTTTTTGAAGTACAAAACGTGTTTGTGGCATTGGTCCTTCAAAAGCATCTACTAAAAGTAGTACACCATCGGCCATGTTTAAAACACGCTCAACCTCTCCACCAAAGTCGGAGTGACCTGGGGTATCAATAATATTGATTTTGGTGTTTTTATACACCATTGAAACGTTTTTAGATAAAATGGTAATACCACGCTCTCTTTCAAGGTCGTTGTTATCCATTATTAAATCACCAACCTCTTGATGGTCTTTAAATAATTGACCGGCTAGTAACATCTTGTCTACCAGGGTAGTTTTACCGTGGTCAACGTGTGCAATAATTGCAATATTTCTTATATCCTGCATAGCAATTTCAAATGAGGGTGCAAATGTAGTGTTTAATTATGACTTAACACGCTTTATTGCTTAAGTGTTAGACATAGCGCTATTTTATAAGTTTTTTTAACATCTGACCCTAATATAATGGAAATCAAACAAGAATGTCAAGTAAATAAGACTTTAGAAAAATAAGTTGATGTAGTATAATATAGAATCGAACTAATATGTACATCAAGTGAACACTAAAGAACATCAGTGTGGAACAACATCCTTACATTACGAACATAAATTTTATATTAGGTTTAACGGTCGTAAATCCATTCTAAATCAGGGGGTATTCAAAATACATGTTGACTTTATTATAAATGGTTAGTAACATAGCCATTAAATATAAACTAAGCCATAAAATACTTCCTTAAAAGTTCGAAACCATGCCCAACAATTGCATTATCATAAGATTTTCTCCACAAAACATATTATTTAATACTTATAATTAATCCCTTTACTATTTATGAAAACAATGAAACAACTCTTAACACTAGGCTTAATTACATTTTTAATTACTAGTTGTAATGAAAAAGAAAGCACCCCAATTTACACGCCTACCATTACTTCATTTGAGGTAAACAAAACAGAGGCTTACCCTGAAGAATCGATTATAGTTACGGCTGATGCAACTTGTGACAGTGATGAACCATTAGATTATAGTTTTACTTCTAATAAGGGAACTATTAAAACTGATGGCGATCCTAAAAAAGCAACATTAACCTTACCTAGAACTGATGGCGAGGTAATAGTAACATTGGATGTTAAAAGCACTACAGACTCTATTAGCGATATAAAAACAGTGAAAGTTTTACCAGTTAAGTTTTATGATAGATTTAAAAGCGATAGTCAAATCTCCTATAAATCAAATGTAAAAACTAGTTTTACTAATGATATGCTTAAATTATCGAGGGGTGAAATCATAGATAGAACATCGGGATGGTTATCTTTTAGACAATCGAGCTTAAGTAAATCCACCTTTAATGGTTTTATAACCAAACTCTCGACAAATGGAATAAACGAAGATAAAAACTACGCTATATTAAGGACTTCATTCGCCTTGGATCCGGATAAACAAACAGACAAACAATTGGTCGCATTATATTTTTTTATATCTCCTCGAGAAGATGCCAATCATACAAACTTCTATATCCGAGCGATTATGAGAGACATTGAAACAAGTACCAATAGCTATAAGGATATAGTCCCTTTTACTAAAAACAGAAACACACCATCGATTAATACAAAAGATGAACAGTTTGTTATTGAAGCTAATTACGACAAATTAGCAAATCTGAATGTGAGCATAAATAATATTGAATTATTTGATCCAAGCTCACTTAATAATTTACTGATCTCTGAAGGATGTTCATCAACAAATATTATCAATGAGTGGGGACTTGTAGTATTCAATAATATGGAACTAAACGTAGACTACATTTATTTTCCAGAGTAACATATTATTATATAGCATATAATTTACACAATCCTAAATATGGTGACTGATTTTACATTACATTTGAGCGTCTCGATATTATTTTGAGGCGTTCTTACATTGAACCTAAAAAGTTTAACATTTACCTCCCCCTTTCGAGGCTGTATGAACAAATTTAGTATCGGTACCAAGTTCTTCTCATCGGTTCCATAAAATTTTACAATTGCATCACTTGCAATTGCAATTGTACCATTTTTTAGACGATTGTACCACCTACTTTTGCTTCTGTACCACTTTATTTTGGGAGTGTACCATTCACTTTTGGTTTGTACCTCGTAATTCTGACTTTGTACATGGTACAAGAGCAAAATTTAGTGACACAAAGCAGAAAATAGTGGTACAGTTACAGAAAAAGTTGGTACAAAGGCAAAAAAAATGAATCCCCTTTGGAAGAATCTTACACGCTATAACGTGACTGAGCAGAATTATAGCCTAGGCTGGTTCAGATGCGCAATTTTTTAGTACAAATATTACAAACATGCATTCAGTTAACAGAAATACTAATGCAGAGCCAAGGGCATTATTACAAATTATGGCCTAACTCAAGGTGCTTGGTAAAAAATGTGCTACTGGCTGAGTGGTTATACTGGGCAACAACCCAGCTGCGTGAGAGATTGCAACGAATACCCCACAGCGAGGCACGAAGCGAGGAGTAGCAGTGAAAAGCTCGACCCTTTAGGGGCACGCCCAATTTATTATTATACTAGACAGGAGTGAGAAGTACAGCTACTGAACTATGGAGCATAATTATTAAACTCCCCTCCCTTTTTAATGTATTGACACACGCATTGATACTGATATTTAAAACTATATTTGGGTAATTATTCATTATATATTACGTATACATGTTGTTTAAAAAGGTTTTAATGGCATGCATGGCTGCCTTGTTGCTATGTTCATTTAATAGTGCCGAAAAAGCACAAACGTTAATAAATAAAGTTAACCGATATAACAAATCGTCGTACCCCGAGAAACTATTTATACACACTGATAAACCGGTATATTTTGCTGGTGATGATGTATGGTTTCAATCTTACTTGGTTAATGCCATAACGCATTTACCCGAGATACATGAACGCGTATTGTATGTTGAGCTGATAAACCCTAATGGGGTAACTGCCTCTAAACGCATGTTTATATTAAACCAGGGAAAGTGTTACGGACATATGGAGTTGGATCAGGATATGGCCACCGGAAAGTATTTGATGGTTGCTTACACCAACTGGATGCGTAACCAAGGCTCTGATTTCTTTTTTAAAAAAGAAGTGCATATTTATGCCGAGGATGTGGATGAAGAGATGGCCGTTGCAAATTCAGAACGCACCAGCACAGCTACAGAACCAGCAACTGAAGAAACAGTTATAAACGCCAATAATACTTCAACCGCTAAGTTAAACCTACAGTTTTATCCTGAAGGAGGAAATTTAGTGAATGGCATTACTACACGTGTTGCCTTTTCAGGTGTAAACCAAGCTGGCGATGCCATGGACTTTAAGGGTGCAGTTGTTGATCAGGATGGTAATTTTTGCTCGCCAATACAACCCATTTACGATGGCAAAGGTTTTATTTTTATTAAAGCCGAACTTAACAAACAATACTTTGCTCAAATTGAAGGCAATAATAACGAAAGCATCACTTTTCCGCTGCCAAAGGTAATGCCTCAAGGGTATTCTTTAAGTGTGAGTAACCGATGGAATAACGAAAACTTGGATATACATATCCAATCGAATACGGGTAAAGGTGAAGAGAACATTAACCTGCTAGTACAGCAAGAAGGAGATATTATTGAAATGCTTGAGGGCACTATTACAAATGGTAGTCTGCGTTTTTTAATACCCAAAGAGCTTGTTAACACAGGCATTGTTCAGCTAACCTTATTAAACAGTGATATGATTCCGGAGGCTGAGCGTTTGGCTTTTATAAACCACTACGATGCTTTAAATATTTCTATTGAGGGGGCTAAAGACCATTACAATAGTCGCGAGGCTATTGACATTCAGCTTAGCGTAAGCGATAAAAATGGAAACCCTGTTGAGGGTGAATTTTCGATGTCGGTAACTGATGCTGCATTGGTAGATGATAAAGCCTATAGCCAAATAAATTTAGTAAATCACATGTTACTAAGTGCCAATCTACCTGGTAAAATTAATAATATTGGATCGCTATTGAAAAATAATGCCGAGGCCTTTAATAACCTTGATATTATTATGCTGGTTAACGGATGGCGCCGATTTAAATGGGAAAAAGTAATAGCCGATACTATTACTACGCCTAAATACCAATACGAAACGGGTATTTATATTGATGGAAAATTAAAACGTAAGAGTGGGAAAAAGGCGGCTCCGAAAGGCATTGAAGTTACCATGATGTTATCTGGAGACCAAACCCAAGTGATGAAAACTACAACCGACTCAAAAGGTCACTTTAAGTTTAATGTACAAGATTTTAACGATACTGTTGATGTGTTGGTGCAAACGGTAAACAGATCGAACAGTAAAGCAGATTTTAATATCGATTTAAATTCGAATCTACGCTTTGACCCTGCTGATAATAACGCTCGTGCACGAATGATGCTTAGCGAAAAGGTAGCCACAACATTCTTTAGCAGCGAGGCCATAAAAGCCGATGAAGTACAGGCTAGTAAGGGCAATACAAAAGAACGACTGCAAAGAGATGATGATGCCTTTATTTTTCAGGATACAACCGATATTTTTTTAGATAACATTAATGTTACTGCCAGTAAAAAGCGCACTGTACAAGAGAATATGGTGGAGCAATTTGGTGCCCCAAGTTATGTGGTAGGCCAATCGCAACTAGAGGACTTAATGAAAGATACGCCATGGTACTACGGTTTAACAAGTTTATTGTACGATGCATTTCCGGG
Organism: Saccharicrinis aurantiacus; assembly: GCF_947489045.1. Lineage (NCBI taxonomy): Bacteria > Pseudomonadati > Bacteroidota > Bacteroidia > Marinilabiliales > Marinilabiliaceae > Saccharicrinis > Saccharicrinis aurantiacus. Next base: position 151,293 of record NZ_CANLCN010000009.1, on the reverse strand, counting down.
TTTAAGAGTATATGAAGTGAGCAACCCTGAGGACATGGGTGGCATACAAGATGACTTTGCTGCAGAAGAGGATTCAATATTTTCGGATGATGATGGCTTTACCGAGTTACGTAACCAGCGAACGGTTGATTTTGTATTAACAGGTAAAAGTCCGCACCGCTTTTATATTTATGTGGATGGTTCTTTAATTGGGATGACCAATTCGAACGGACGATTGGCAACAATGGATAGCAATTATAGCTTCGATGATTTTATGTCGATGGATCCTACGGCTATTAAGTCTATCGAATTAGTATTCTCGCCGCGCAATTCACCTATGTTTGACATTATGCCCGAAACTACTGCCGATATTGATATATCAGGAGCTCCCGAGGCAATACTATCTATTTATACAAAGGAAGGAACTGGTGTTTATGCACAGAGCTACAACAAAGGAATGGCCAACTTCAGATTATATGGATTTGAGAAAGTACGTGAGTTTTATGCGCCACAATATGATGGTACCGACGATTTAAAAGTAGTTAACGATGAGCGCTCTACTTTGTATTGGTCGCCATCCATAAAAACGGATTCATTAGGTATAGGATCTATTCAATTTTATAACTCAGACGCCGCAGAACAACTCAGGTTTGATGTAGCTGGTTTTTCTGTTGATGGTACACCCGGAGCTCAAATTGTATTAAAAGGAAGCATTACAAATAGCTATAGAAAGGCTACCACAAATGATATGGCTTCTGATTACGAACAGGAAACTGTTGAAAACCTTGCGCTTTCAAAAGAATATAAATTGGGAGCTGCAATAGCGAAATCCCCTGCCAATAATAGTTTAGCTTACGCCGATATTACCATTAAAGGAAAACCTTTTGCTACCACAACAAACTGCGATGGTGATTTTATCATCAATCTTGATGAAGTAAGTGGCAGCGATATTGTTATAATAAGTTCCCTTAATTTTGGTTCAGCGGAATTGAGTGTGGATGATTTACTGAGAGATAAATCGGTTCAGCTTCAAAATAATTTGGATACAAGCGAAAAGATAGATGCCGAAAAGATTATTCAGCAAATGGGTCGTAAGAAAAGATCAAATAGTATTCTATCGAGCATCTTTATTAAGGGAGCATACCGAGAAACCATTAAAAAGAATGGCGATCTATTTAGAGTATCAGACTTTGGGCTAATTCAAAAGAAGGAGAATTATTACGGTCCGATAATTACACATGAAACAATGCCATTAGAGGGACGTGAGTACCGCACTGAGGATTACCCAATGCAAATTAAATATGAGCCATTAAATACCACCGATGATTTAATGCCAATTATTGATCCATTGCATCAAGATTTAAGTTTCTTGAAGTACGACAACCGTAAAGATTATACATATGCTGCAGAAGGTGTTGTGGAATTTCAGGGGCGTAAATGTTACAAAATCAGCTTTACACAAAACCCCGAAGTTCGTAAGGCACTTTTCGATGGCTCAATGCTTATTGATAAAGAAACCTTCGGCTTAGTATCGTTAAACTGGAAGTATAGTGAAACGGCTAGTAAGTACCTTTTACCAATACAATTTTTAATGCCGGGTAAAACCATCGAGAAATTTGAGGTACTTGAGCAAGATAATACTGCTTCTTACTACATAAAGGATGGCAAGTGGTATTTAAAAAATGTATCACAATCGGCAGAGTTACGCATTGACAATATTAAACTGGCGTACAAAAGGGAGTTCTCAACAACCGAGGTGTTTGATAAAAAACCTGATGAGTTTAAAAAGACTTCTGTTGATAAGATGGATAAGCGTAGAATGATGATTAGAACGGTTAACTACAACCCGGAATACTGGCGTCAACCATGGGTATTACCTGCCGACAAAGACATTAATGAGCAGATTAACTTCTTACATGAGGTTACGTTTATAAAGCAGAAGCAATAAGCTACTGCATTACAAAATAGCAGAATACAAAAAGGCTTCAGTAGTTATACTGAAGCCTTCTTTTTTATAGTTGTATAAAATATCTCTACCCTACTCCACAGTAACCGATTTGGCTAAGTTACGCGGTTGATCCACATCGCAACCTCTTAAAACAGCAATATGGTATGAAATAATCTGCAATGGAATAACCGTTAATAAAGGTGCAATTGCCTCATGACAATCAGGTACCTCAATAACATGATCAGCCATCTTCTTAATTGTTGTATCACCTTCAGTTACTACTGCAATCACTTTACCGTTTCTTGCCTTAACCTCCTGAATATTGCTAACGATTTTCTCATATGACTTATCTTTTGTTGCCACAACAAAAACAGGCATATTCTCATCAATTAAGGCAATTGGTCCATGCTTCATCTCAGCAGCAGGATAACCCTCGGCATGGATATAAGAAATTTCTTTTAATTTAAGAGCACCCTCTAAAGCAACCGGGAATAAATATCCTCTACCTAAGTAAAGTGCATTATTAGCATCTTTATATAAGGATGCGATATCTTTTATATCTGCTGTTTTTTCAAGAATCGTTTTTATCTTTTCAGGAACTAAAGTCAACTCATTAATTAGTTGCTTATATAATTCATCATATAACGAACCTCTTTTCTGGCCAATAGTAAATGCCATCATCATAAGCGCAGTTACTTGCGAAGTAAAGGCTTTTGTTGAAGCAACACCAATCTCAACACCTGCGTGGGTATAAACCCCTGCATGCGTTTCTCTTGGAATAGATGACCCCACAACATTACATATACCAATAATTGTTGCACCTTGTTCCTTGGCCATCTTAATAGCAGCTAAGGTATCAGCAGTTTCTCCACTCTGAGAAATAGCAATTAATACATCATCGGAATTAATAACCGGATTACGGTATCTAAACTCTGAAGCATATTCTACTTCAACTGGTACGCGGGCAAATTCTTCAAAAAGATACTCACCAACCATACCCGCATGCCATGATGTACCACAGGCAACAATTATAATTCGCTTTGCTGTGGTCAACTTTTGCATTTCGTCATTAATCCCCCCAAGGAAAATCTTCGACTTATCCATAGTGATACGACCACGAATGGTATCCATTATTGATGTAGGTTGCTCGTATATTTCTTTCAGCATATAATGCTCGTAATCACCTTTATCAATTTCATCAATCGTTAGTTCGACTTTCTGAATCTTAGGCTTCTGGGCATCATTCTGAATATTCTTTAAAACAAGATCCTCTTTTGTAAGAATAGCAACATCTTCATCGTTCATATAAATAACCTGATCGGTATATTCAATGATTGGTGAAGCATCTGAACCTAAAAAATATTCATTCTGGCCAACTCCAATTACCAAAGGACTACCTTTTCGGGCTGCAATTAACTTATCCTTTTCATCAGCACAAGAAATTACCAAGCCATAGGCGCCAACCACCTTTGATAGGGCAACTCTAACCGCTAACTCCGCATCTACTTTTTGCTCTAGATAAATATTCTCAATAAAGTTTACAAGAACTTCAGTGTCCGTTTCACTTTTAAAGTCGTACCCTCTATTTACAAGCTCCTTCTTTAAATGCGCATAGTTTTCAATAATTCCATTATGCACTAAGGTAAACTTTCCGTTCATCGAGGTATGTGGATGCGCATTGGTATCATTAGGTTCTCCATGAGTAGCCCAGCGCGTATGACCAATACCTATAGTCCCATCAGTAGAACTATCACTAACAAACTCTTCAAGGTCTTTCACCTTGCCCATTCTTTTATAACTATTGATAGATCCGTTTACAAGAGCAACTCCTGCTGAATCATATCCTCTATATTCAAGTCTTTGTAATCCCTTAATTAATATTGGGTAAGCTTTTCGTTCCCCTATGTAAGCAACTATTCCACACATACTTTTTTCATTTATTCGTAAAACGCGAACACCTTATTTAACTAAAGCAATATAATTCATTATTTTAATAAATCTTTCTTCAATTGGTATATGACACATTTATCACCTTAAACACGTATTATTTTAGGTTATTAATTCTATTTTCAACATTCTCATCCTTTATCTGGTATTCTTTCTGTAGGTCAATTATAAAATTATTGTTATTCACATCGCCTCGTACATTAAGAAAATCGTCTTCTTTTAATGCTTCTGATGTCAAACCAAAACCAATTTTACTCTTAACATTAAACTCCTTTTTGGCATCAGATATTATTGCAGTTTCATTCTTTTTTAGAACACCCTGATAACTAACAAGAAACTCTGAAAGGCTTTCGTTTTTGTATAAATCCTTATTAAAATAGGAATTCGCAATACTAATGGCATGAGTTATACTAAGTTTAGATAGCTGTTTATATTCATTTTGAAGAAACGCTCCAATCTCATGTATTGATATGTCAGTTTCAACAATTTGCTTAGTTAAAGTATCAAGCTTATCCTCCCTAATAAATAAACCTCCAAGATCAATCCATTCACTTAGTTTATCGGATTGTGACAGATCCCCATTTTCAATTTCATCATAATTATTTACTACAATATCACCTATGTAAGTTGTTAACATCTGCTCGTATAAGGTAATACCTCGCTTTATTGATGCAACAAAAATTTGAGCGCCTTTATACATGAGCGCCTTGGTATCAGGCTTTGCCTTTTTAATTAGGGCTTGTAACACTTCTATTCCTTTTACAATTTTATTAATCGTAAAAGGACTCAAACCATCAAAGTGAATAAGGTCTAGGGGAAGATCTGAAGTACGCTTATCGCGATTAGGCCATTTTTGGATATCACGACAAGTACCAACATTAAACATATTTTGGCCTGGCATAAGTACACTCTTTCCATTATCCTCAATTAGATATGAGAATGGAAATTCTGATGTATCAGGATTGTTATAATGCTTACCTAAAATCATTGTAAAGGCGCTCACTTTACCTGGCCACAAAATATACGACCCGCTTCCTGTTTTGCATCCTCGCTCCAAGGTTCCTTGATGAACTGGTCCGAGTTTATACATATGGTTACTTTGGTTTGTTGCGCTTCCTGCATTATAAAAAGAGAAGTTACCTGCAATTAACAAAGTAGATTTATGATGAGTAACTGTATATGGCCCTGCAAAAATACTGCAAGCCTCACCTAATAAAGCTTGGCTATTGGCAAAAAACAAACTATTCTCAGCCGAAAAGCCACCACCTACTTCTGCAGCCTCACCAATAAAGCAATTATTAATTTGTGCTCCATCAGAAACCTTTGCATTTCTTGTGGAAATAAAGTTTCTGGCAATCACATCTTTTCCAATATATGAAGGCGCTTTCTCTGAACTATTTATTGTTCCATTATTTAATAAAGAAGCACCTTCAACAATAGCATAGTCGCCCACATTAACATTTAAGATACTCCCAGCATTATAAATTTTTGCGTGAGTCCCAATTTTGCCTATATCAGATTTAATGGTATTACAATAAGCTTTTATTTTAGTATTAAGAGAACTAATTAAGCTCTGATCGTGCCTAAAAAAGCAAAGCAAGTATGCTATTTGCGATGAGAGCTCATTATATATAGTAACTTCCCTCCCACCAGCTTCATTAACTGCTAAGACTTGGGTGCCATTACCAAAATAAGATTCTCCAGAGCATATTATTTCATTGGTATTTACAATCTGAACGTTATCTTCAATAAGATAATTCGAAATTAGATTACCAATATTCTTAATAAAAACTCCGTTACCAAATCTACAGTTATGAAAACATGAATTATACAATCCCGCTTTCGTTTTTAGGCCATGCTGCAGTGTAACCTTAATATTGAGATCACCAATGTGGTTTTTTCCTGAGAACTTACAATCACGGACCCTATCAGTGGAGAATTTTGGGTGAACAAATATATCCTGCCAGTCATCACTTATACAACCTTGAGACTTTAGCGTAATAATTTCTTCGGTATTTAGATTTCTGTATTGCATTTGTTAAATTTTAGCCTGATAAAAATACTAAAATAGAAAATGATCTACTTAAACGTTTATATAAAAAAATAGCCCTTTCATAAATGAAAGGGCTATTATACGATATATAAGTTTCTATTTTAATTTAATATACTTAATCGCGATGTATGGAGCTGGTATAGTATCCGTTGTAGAAATGATCTCTGTATTGTGCAAAATTACTCTATCAAAATTCGATTCAGGACTTTGAGGCATAATATAAATATCTTCAAAATCAACTAAATCAATATTATAAGATGAAGGAGCTACTAATTCTTCGAAATAACCTGGAGTAAAAGAAAACTTATAATATGATGGATAAACTTCATCATTTTCATTTACATCATAAGAAAGCAGACCACTACCAATACCAGAAGACAAAGTTCCATTATCACTATAAAAGGTTGGTGTTGTTAACTCATCTTTATCGTTCTTTCTATATATACTTAACGATTGTGGTGGAGCGTAAGTTCTATAATTTGTAGCTGTTGTATCTATAAAAACATTAATATCAACAGCAGCAATACCTAAATGATAGTCTGAGTCAATATTTTCTATTGAATCTCCCCAAGCTTCTTTAAAAGCATTATCAATCTTAATATTTCCCATACTCCCAGCCATAGGCTGTACAAATAATTTTGAAATATCCGACTGATCAACGGAAGAATTAGAATGTACAAAAGAATTAATCTTTACACTCTCACTATTAACAGGGAACTTTCTTTCAAATAAGGTAGTACCAATCGTATCACCTAGCGTAGCATCAATTTCATATCGCTTATAATACAATACCAATTCTTGACTTGTACTGCGATGATTGAATTTAACAAGAGAACCTTCAGCATCTGGATCATCACTTTCTAATTCACTCGTAACATAAAACCCCTTAAAGAAATCGCGAAATAAGGCATTGTTCGTAATGGTATCAACACCCACAGTAAATATCTTTTCACCTATTGCATCATCTATCGGAATAGATAGTGTATCCACATAACTTGCTTGACTCCAGATAGAATCATTTTTACCATTCAGTACATTAAAGGTAATCGTACCAACAACTTCTGGATCAGACAAATCTGCGCCTTTAGTATCTGAGTTATAAGAACTCGATGGCGATAAAGAAGTTGTCAATTCATAAATTGAAACGATATGATTTGCTAAGGTATCTCCTGTCCATGAATTCAAAGGATACTTTAACAGTAATCTCGTTGAATCAAGCTCGTAGTTATCTGCAGCCTTAAGGCTTGTAGTATCACTACTCCCATCAATTGTTCCTACTGAAAACTGAGTAATGAAGTCGGCTTTAGATGCCCCAAAATATTCATCCTGCAACTCTCCTAAAATAAAGGATGTTGGGTTTGATGATTTAATTGGATCTGACATTTCACTCAATGCTTGCAGAGTATTTGTTTCAACATGCGTTGATATTACTTCATCACCAGGCAATACATTCCCTCCTACTGATGAAAAATCATCGTTACATGAAACTGATAATACAACTACAGCCGCAGCCATGATTAATTGTGATAAGCGCATAATGTGTACTTAGTTAAGTGGCAATTAATTTATACTAACCCAATAAATCGTCATAGAAAGAATTGAACGCATCTACATAAGTTTCTTCAGATTGGAAATTAAGAACTGGTTTTCCTGAGTTCTTTGCATATTCAATTATTTCGCTATTAGCATCAGGATGACCTTGAATAATACCATCGCAATATTGGATTGCTAATTTGCTTAAATTCTCAAAATTGCAAGGATTTAATACTTCAATATCTGAATCTTCAATTCCTTCAAGTTTTAACTTATCGCGGAAACTATCAGAGAATGTAGTTGTAAAATCATCATTATATACTGAGTAAACCAACTTAGAATTAGCAAAATGAGGATCTTCATTCATTGCTTTCTTAATATAAAGAGGTACTAAACCTGTGAACCAACCATGACAGTGAATTACATCTGGTGCCCATCTTAGTTTTTTAGTTGTTTCTAAAACACCACGTGCAAAGAAAATAGCTCTTTCATCATTATCTAAATGCTCAGCACCTTCTTTATCAACTAATGTAGATTTTCTTTGGAAATAATCTTCATTGTCGATAAAATACACCTGCATACGGGCAGCTTGTATTGAAGCTACTTTAATGATAAGAGGATGGTCGGTATCATCAATTATCAAGTTCATCCCTGATAAGCGAATCACTTCGTGAAGTTGATTTCTACGTTCATTTATACATCCATAACGAGGCATAAATGTTCTGATTTCTTTACCTTTTTCTTGAATACCTTGTGGTAAGTAGCGACCTATTTTAGACATTTCTGTCTCTGGTAGGTAAGGGGTAATTTCTTGAGAAATAAATAAAACCTTTGTTTTGTCCATCTTATCGTTTTGTACTTTTTAGCTTCCTATTTTCTATTACTCAAATAAGCTTTCATTTTGTTGAACTAACTAAATCATTCAGCTTTATTTCAGAATATAAGCCGCAAAATTAGCAAAAATATACCACCTAAACAAAGCTTAGCAATGTAATACTTTTATTGTATCAATTTTATTATTTACTTTGCGCGGTTTTTCAGATTGGAGAAATGGTGAATATTTATTATTCAGAAGTAAGATAGAGGCATGAAAATTGTTGAGAAATCAAAAGAATTAAACGCACTAATAAGCGGCTATAAAAAGGACGGATTAATTGTAGGTTTTGTTCCTACAATGGGGGCGTTGCACGAAGGACACCTTTCATTGGTAGACGAGGCTTCTAAGAAATCGGATGTAGTGATTGTAAGCATTTTTGTTAATCCAAACCAATTTAACAATCCGAATGACTTAGATAAATACCCTCGAACTATAGATCAGGATCGGGAGATGTTAGAACAAACGAAGTGTGCAATTTTATACTATCCAAGTGTAGAAGAAGTTTATCCTGAAGAGGATAAAAGAATATTTGATTTTGGGCAACTTGATAAGGTTATGGAAGGACAATTCCGACCAGGGCATTTCAATGGTGTGGCACAGGTTGTAAGTCGCTTCTTCGATTTAATTAATCCTGACAAAGCTTTTTTTGGAGAGAAAGATTTTCAGCAGTTGGCTATCATCAAAAAAATGACTAAATTATTGGGTTACGAAATTGAAATTGTTCCTTGTGCAATAATTAGAGAATCAGATGGTTTGGCAATGAGTTCTCGAAATATGCTGTTAACGGACGAATGTAGAAGCGAAGCTCCAATAATAGCTCAAAAATTATTTGAGTCTAAAAACTTATTGAGTACTAAAAATATAAAAGAAGTTATTAATTTTGTCACCGATGAAATTAATAAGTCAGGAATTTTAGAAGTTGAATACTTTGAAATTGTTGATGGAGATACTCTCCAGCCTGTTAACAACTGGGGAGATAGTGATTTTGTTGTTGGCTGCATAGCTGTATTTGCCGACAAAGTAAGGTTAATTGATAATTTGATTTACAAAAAACTTGCATGATGAATGTTGAAGTTGTAAAATCGAAACTGCACAATGTTTCGGTTACTGAAGCAAATCTTGATTACGTTGGAAGTATTACCATCGATGAAGATTTAATGGATGCTGCCAATATTATTGAGAACGAAAAAGTTCAGGTAGTGAATAATAACAATGGGGAACGATTAGAAACCTACGTTATTAAAGGAGAAAGAGGCTCTGGGGTAATTTGCCTTAATGGAGCTGCTGCAAGAAAAGTTGCTGTAAATGATGTAATTATTATTATTACTTATGCATCTATGCCTCTAGATGAAGCAAAAAAGTTTAATCCTACGTTTATTTTCCCTGATACAGCAACCAATCAGTTGGTGTAATTTAGGTGTAACGAAAAGATACATACCCCGGTTTATCCGGGGTTTTTTGTTTGTACAATATAAACCAATAAAATATGTCTGATTTTTTTTCAAAAATTAAATCTCGCTCAGAAGCAGAATTACAGATTTCAAAATGGCAACAAAATGGCGACAAGGTTGTGTTTACTAATGGGTGTTTTGATTTAGTGCACCGAGGCCATGTTGAATATTTAAATAAAGCAGCAGAGAAAGGGCAAAAACTGGTTTTAGGCTTGAACTCTGATGCTTCAGTAAAAAGGCTAAAAGGTGAAACACGACCTATTGTAGATGAAGAAAGCAGAGCCATTTTATTGGCCGCATTTCAGTTTATTGATTTAGTTGTATTGTTTGATGAAGATACACCTTATGAACTTATCTCAGCTCTTCAACCAGATTGCCTCGTTAAAGGAGCCGACTACAATGCGGAAGATATTGTAGGTTATGATATTGTTACTGCAAAAGGAGGAACAGTTGAAACAATTTCGTTTGTTGAAGGATTTTCAACCTCTAACATTGTGGAACGAATTGCCAATGAACTCAAGTAAGATATAAACTTTAAACAGCAAAAAAATGGCCAAAGCAAAATCAGTATTCGTATGTCAGAACTGTGGATTGGACTCACCAAAGTGGATAGGAAAATGTACTTCGTGTGGCCAATGGAATACTTTTGTTGAGGAAGTTGTAGTAAAAACCAAGGGTGTACCTACTGCCTTAGCTTTTGAATCAACCGAGCAAAAACCACAATTACTTAAAAACGTTCCTATTGCTGATTTACCAAGAATAGACACTTCAAATAATGAACTCAATAGAGTTTTAGGCGGCGGAATGGTTCCTGGCTCATTGGTTTTAGTTGGCGGCGAACCTGGTATTGGTAAATCTACTTTGGTATTGCAGATGGCCCTTCAAATTCAATCCAGAAAAGTCTTGTATGTTTCTGGAGAGGAAAGCCCGCAACAAATAAAACTTAGAGCTGATAGAATTGCCAACGATTCGGAGAATTGCCATGTGGTTAGTGAAACTTCAATAGAGAAGGTACAAGGCCACATTAAAAATACAAATCCGGACCTATTGGTTATTGATTCAATTCAAACGATGAGTAGCGAGGCAATCGAATCGGTTCCGGGAAGTGTATCACAAGTGCGCGAATGCACCGGAAGACTATTGCGAATTGCTAAAGAACAGAACTTACCTGTTATCCTTATCGGACATATTAATAAGGATGGAAATATAGCTGGCCCCAAGGTATTAGAACACATGGTAGATGTGGTACTTCAGTTTGAAGGAGACAGAAACCATATGTATCGAATATTAAGATCTATAAAGAACCGCTTTGGTTCAACTTCTGAAATCGGAATATTTGAGATGCTTGGTGATGGATTACGAGAAGTAACTAACCCATCGGAATTACTACTTTCTCACCATCATCAAAACTTAAGCGGTATTTCTATTGCTGCAGCCATAGAAGGCATGCGTCCCTTTTTAATTGAGGTTCAAGCATTGGTTAGTACTGCTGCTTATGGAACTCCACAAAGGTCGTCGACAGGTTTTGATTTGCGAAGACTTAATATGCTTTTAGCAGTTCTTGAGAAGAGAGCTGGTTTTAAATTGGCTGTTAAAGATGTATTTTTAAATATTGCAGGAGGGATAAAAGTAAATGATCCTTCTATAGATTTAGCTGTAGTTTCTGCCATTTTATCCTCCAATATTGATATTGCTATGTCATCAAAAATATGCTTAGCAGGCGAAGTTGGTTTAAGTGGAGAGATAAGACCTGTAACCAGGATAGATCAAAGAATCAGTGAAGCCGAGAAACTAGGATTTGATCAAATTATCATTCCTCGATTTACTAAAGATATGGATCTGTCAAAATATTCTATACAGGTAACGCAAGTAAGCAAATTAGAAGAAGCATTCAAATTACTATTTGCTTAAAAATAACAACAAAAAAACCTCCCTTATTCCTAAGGGAGGCTATATAATATAACAATCTATTATCTACTTCTGCTTGGCGCAGATCTCGTTGGAGCACTTCTACTTGGTGCTGGTCGAGAACTTGGAACCGATCTTGATGGACTCGGACTCGAATAAGAGGGTTTACTTTGCGCTGGTCGCGTCTGTGTTGGTCGCGATTGTTGAGCAGGCCTACTTTGCTGATAATTTTGCTTCTGCTGCGTGCCTCTGTTTCGCATTTGCGAATCTCTATTTATATTGCTGTTACTAGGCTGCGTAGGGGTCCAACTTTTATTACTTCTATTCTCCCATGTACCTGAGCTATTCTGGCGATAAACATTCCCATTTTTATCGGTATAAATATTGTTTTCTCTAGTTGTTGGCCTTGCATTATTACTTGGCTGACTAGGGCGAACAGCTGGATTTTGTGGTTCAATAGGGCGTGTTGATGGCCTTGAATTTGAACCTCCACCTGATGGAGTAGTTGGTCGTGTACTGGGCCTATTAACACTTGGGTTTGTAGGTCTAGTACTCGGTCTATTTTCTGATGGTCGAGAAGGACGCGTGCTTGAAGATCCATTACTAGGCCTTGTTGGTCTATTAGTAGGCAATTGTGTTGGCCTAGTATCTTGCCTTGTATTTGGCCTTGAAGCTCTATCGCGATAAGCGTTATAGTGTTCTGGTCTAGGTTGACGCGGTCTATTATAGTTTGGCGGACGATGTCCTGGTCTATACCCAGGATAACCACAACCATATCTATATCCATAGTGATAACCATGCGGTCCCCACCAATAATTATGATGATGAAATCCCCATCCGTACCATCCATGGCTCATTCCAAACGAAAAGCCCCATCCACTATATGGATGGTAATGCACATTAAAACCATAAGTAACAGGACGTGGATAGTAATAATGTCCATACCATGGTGTATAATGATATCCTGTACCATAAACCACAACTCCATTATAAGTATAAGCATGTGTATAACCAGGAGTATACCCAACGTATACAACCTCGGGTGTATAATCAATAATATAAACGTATTTTACATTATAAACCGGAGAACTTGCTGGTATTTTATCTACCTCAGTTGGTCTACTGGTACTGACTACCCATGGTCCATTGGCGTTTTGCGACACGAACCAAATGGCATCATCCACACAATAAAACTCATTATTATATTTAATCACAGTTTTATCAGCATTAATGGCATATTGCATACTTGTTCCATCTATGCCAGCAAATTTTGGGTCGCCATCATACTGTACCGAAACACTTGCTTTACTTCTATCCACTGTTGCTGTTTCAGGAATACTCTGTTCTAACAAAGCCATATTAGCCTCGTCGGTACCCGGAACACTATGCCTTACACTAGATAGTTCGCTGTCGTTAGGAATTTTTGCAAAATCTTTTGGTAATAAATCAGGTTCAATAAACGACCACTTTCCATCACGTAAGCTTTTCGATTGATACCATCTACCAGAGATTAGGATGTAGTGCATCTGCGTACCCAAATCCATAATAATATCAGTTTCACTATTTTTTATATATAACAGTGAGGTTCCGGAAAGTGCGGCATAATCTGGATTTCCTGCAGTCGTAATTAATTCAGCAGGCTCTAGGGTCACAATAATTTTAGGAGTTCTTGTATCTTCAGGTAGTTCTTGCACTTCGTCTGATTCTGTAGACTGACTTTCGGCAAACTCAACTATATCAGCAGGTACTTGAATAGTTTCAACCCATCCTGAAATAATATCTTTGGAAACATACCACCATTCGCCTCCACGCATATAATACTGATTACTCTTAGTACTCTTTACAATAAAATAAGGTGTATTAAGTACGTATTCGAAATCTTTACCTTCAACGTCTTTTAAAATTGGCTCACCATCAATGTAAACTAAAACCGTTGGTTGCGACTCGTAATAAATAGTTGGGGCATCATTTTTTAATTGGCTTACCACATCTTTATTTGTATTGCTATCTAATGATGCCATAAAACGATCTAAAGACATTTCAAGGTCATACTGTTGTAGACGCTCTGCCAATATAGATTCTACCAAATCAGTATTAGCTTCATCAAATTCAGGAAAATTTGACTGAGTAACACGTAACTCATCAAAAGCAACTCTACGGTTGTCTTTATCCGTATTTACTTTGGCTTTAGTCCATATTGCACCAAAAATCAAATCCTTTTCTGGAAATTTAACCGAAGCTGCAATTCTTGCTTCAACTGTATTGTTTTTATATGAATCAATCTGTGGCTGGTATATTGTAAACTCAGCATTGCCATGAGTAAAGACTCGTGGCCATCCTTCTGTACTTTCAAATTCATCAGCGTTAGCAAATAAAAAAGAAACCAGAAGCATTTGTAGTATTAGTAACTTCTTCATGCAGTAGTTTTGTAGTGAGTAATAGTAGTTGTGTTAATATGTATAGCAATTCTCTTGCCAAAATATTTTAACACACTAGAAAGATAAACATTTAAGCGGATTGAGAAACTATAAAATTTACCCAACAAGCGTATTATAAATAGAACTTACTTAGGTAGAATGTCTCATAATCTGTTTTTTCTTCTATTTTTGTAATTCACAGGATTCAGTAATATATACAGGAATCCAATTTAAGATTAAACTTAATGAGCCAAATAAACGAGAAAGATCTTCCCGCAAGTGAAAAACAATTATTGCTAGACAAAAGATATTTAAGAATGGCATATGTGTGGGCCGAAAACTCTTATTGTGTTCGCCGACAAGTAGGTGCAATTATTGTACGCGATAAAATGATTATTAGCGATGGTTACAATGGAACCCCTTCTGGTTTTGAAAACAATTGTGAAGATGAAAACAATTTAACGAAACCCTATGTTTTACATGCAGAAGCAAATGCCATAACAAAGGTAGCACGCTCAAATAATAGTTCAGAAGGAGCCACTTTATATGTAACAGCTTCACCTTGCATTGAATGCGCTAAGCTAATTGTGCAAGCAGGAATTAATAGAGTCGTTTTTTCGGAGAAATATCGAATTGAAGATGGTGTAATCCTTTTAAAGAGAGCAAATATTGAAGTTATTCATATAGCTATCAGCTCTGATCAATAGCCAATTAAGAACAAATAAAACTATGAGTTATAATAACACAAAAAAACAAATATTACTTCCTCTATTATTCGGATTAATATTAATCGCAGGTATATTAATTGGGTATATTGTAATGCCGAAAAGTGCAGACAATAGTAGCCCCTTAGTAATACACCCTCAATCCAATAAAATTGATGCAATCCTCAACTTAATTAAAGAGGATTACGTTGATACCGTGGATGTAGTGAAAATGCAAGAGGATATTATACCTGAAATGCTAAAAAAACTAGATCCGCATTCTGTATATATTCCTGCAAAAAATCTTAAAAACGTAAACGAGGAGTTATCTAGCAATTTTAGTGGTATAGGGGTTCAATTTAGTATCCAAAAAGATACGGTTATGGTTGTTGCGGTAATATCAGGCGGACCATCAGAAAAAGTTGGATTATTACCTGGCGATAGAATTGTAGAAGTTAACGATTCGTTAATTGCGGGTAATGGCATTAAAAATCCGGTTGTTTTAAAACTACTTCGTGGAGAAAAAGGCACCATTGTAAATGTTGGTATTCAACGTAGAAATTCATCTGAGCTCCTTAATTTTGAGATTACTCGCGGCGAAATACCAATGTATAGTGTAGATGTATCTTATATGGCAACCGATGAAATAGGCTATGTAAAAGTAAATAGATTTGCACAAAATACATACGGTGAGTTTTTAACCGCAATGGCAAAACTTAAAGCTCAAAACTGCAAAAAACTTATTGTCGACTTTAGAGGAAACTCAGGTGGATACCTTGATGTAGCCATTAACCTATGTAATGAGTTTTTACAGGATAAAGATATGATTGTGTATACACAAGGAAAATCTAATCCTCGACAAGAAGTATATGCCAACGGAAAAGGCAGCTTTCAAGATACAGAAGTAGCTGTTTTAATTGATGAATTTTCAGCCTCGGCAAGTGAAATTTTTGCTGGAGCTATACAAGATAACGACAGAGGAATAATTGTTGGTCGCCGCTCTTTTGGAAAAGGATTGGTTCAGAACCAGATTCCATTAGCTGATGGTTCAGCCTTAAGACTAACCATTTCGAGATATTATACGCCTGCTGGCAGATGCATTCAAAAACCCTACGAAGAAGGTGTTGATGAATATAACCTTGATATAATTGAACGTTTTGAAAACGGAGAATTCTTTAACCAAGATAGCATTCATGTAACTGATACGATTCAATATAAAACCAAGAAAGGACGAATTGTATATGGCGGTGGCGGTATCATGCCCGATTACTTTGTGGCAAGAGACACAACGCAACTTACCAATTATTATTACAAGGTATCTGCTAACGCGATGATGTATCGTTATGCATTAGAATATTCTGATAACAATCGTAAGGAATTAAAGAAACTCAAAACACCGAAAGAGATTGATCAATTTCTTAAATCGAGAAATGTAGTTAACGACTTTGTTAAATATGCTAGCAAAGAAGGAGTTAAACTCAATAAAAAGGAGTTTAATATTTCTAAAAATATTATCCGCGTTCAATTAAATGCCTACATAGCCCGTAATATAATTGATGATGAAGGATTTTATCCATTAATTTCTGAGATAGATGAAGTATTTAAAGAAGCCTTAAAACTTCTGGAAGATGGCAAAGCGGCAATTTAATTAGGTGATATTCTGACAAACTGGCATTTTAGAGCTTTGGCACAAAAAGTGTATAATTATAAACGAGAAACAAATATTATATTTGTTTCTCGTTAAGGTTAAAAGAAATATTATGGGATTTTTAATTAAAGTAATAGTCATATTTATAGTTTTCAACTTTATTTTTCGCTTAATAGGGAAAGTATTCTTACCTATGTTTATTACAAACAGAGTGAATAAAATGACAGGCAATCAAAGCCAACAAGACTTCCGAAGAGAAAGCAAACGTAACGAAGGACAGGTTACTATTAAGAAGACACAAGAGCACAAGAAGATGACTCCTGATGATATGGGAGAATACGTTAGCTTTGAAGAAATAAAATAGTACTTGTATTAAAACAGTTGAAGTTTTCCATCTAAAACAACTCCATCAAGATTCATATTTTTTGCCGATTTAACAGCATCTTGATGCGAATGTACTATTGGCTCTCCGCGTTTGTTAAATGAGGTATTTATAAGCGCCTTGCAATTGTAGTTACTATCCAAGTAACTCAATAAATCAAACATAAAAGGATTCTGATCTTTTGAACGGATGGTTTGTATACGAGCTGTTCCGTCCACATGTACCACACCTTCAATCTCATTTTGCTTATCTTCCTGAATATCAAAATCCAAAAGCATGAGATCTGCTAAATTATGGATTGATTTACCTCCAGTATAATGCAGTGCATTTTTTTCAAGCATAATAGGCGCTACGGGTCTATACCACTCTCTCCCTTTATGTTCTTCGCTAACTTTTTTAGCTAATTTTTTGCTATTAGCTAGAGCTAATATACTTCTGTTTCCTAAAGCCCTTGGTCCGCACTCAGCTGCACCATTACAAACGCCAATTACTTTACCTTCTGACAAAGCCTTTGCAATTTGCGGAATATCATTTAACGATGTAGCTGTATTGCTTAGTCCCCAATTTAATTGATAAGGAGAGTGTTTTGCTACATTCCCATGCTTTAAGAACTCCACATATGCTGCTGAACCCAGAGACAAACCACTATCTTCTGTACAAGGAGGAATAAACACATCCTCAAATATATTTGCATCCACAATATGTTTATTTGCAACTATATTTAAAGCTGAACCTCCCGTATAATACAAATGCCTTGCACTAGTTTGTTGTTGCAATATTTTCAGTTCTGCTGTGAATTCTCGAATAAAGATAAACTGCATTGTTGCAACAATATCTTGCAAAAAAGAGTCATTAGTATGTAATTGATTCCCTTTCCACCCAAATTCTTTTTGTGCCGACTGATAAAAGGCACCCTTCTTTCCCCAAAGATTGGCAAAGTAGTTATTCTGTTTTAACCAACATTCTATTTTCTCATTATAACTTCCGTAAGAAGCCAAGCCCATCATTTTACCCGGCACTGAGTTCTGTTGATTATATTTGGCGCCAATAATTCCGAATACGATAGGGTTGGCATTAAAAAAGGAAGATAAATATTTAAACTTCCAATGAAATTCAATATTCTGAACTTTTCCATCCTTATAGTGCCACGCTGAGAAATTAGATAAGCTCCCTCCTCCATCAAAATGAATAAGCAAACTATCTTCTTTGTACCCACCATAAAATGGCAAACAACTACCAATATGTGCCAACTCATGATTAATTGCATATGCATCACGCTCATGATCGAGCCACCAACACCTTCCTTTTTCAGGATTAGATAATAAAGTATTGGATAATGGAGCTTCGAAACGCAGCCTCCCACATTTACTAATCACACTCCTACCAACTACATTATCGGGAAATACTAAATCATAATCGTCTGGATGTAATAGCCCCTCTCCTTTTAAAATATCGTATAGCGAATTCTGTAGTTTATTATCGTGTTTATTTCTTGATGTTCGCTCAAAGGTAAGGTGCTTTATAATCTTCCCTTGATCCATTAGAGTGATACCGTGATCGTGAACAAAATAAGGCGTTTCGCTATCTAACCTATCCTGAATAGCATATATGGATAAGGTTGGCTTTGAAGAATTCATATTACATTAAAATCTGTGATACAATAACAACTCCCATTAAAATGAGCATCAAAATATTTTGCCAACGAACGGACTTAATATTATCAAACAAGTGAGCAAACAAAATGGAAACAGGTACAGCTATAATAGGAATACTTTCAAAAGAATACCCGATTATACTAGCCACAACAGTTAAGTATACTGTAGTTATAACAAGTACTTTATAAAGCACTCGAATAAATATTTTTTTTGTATTATAATGCTGAGCAATGGAAATAAATGCCATTAACACAAAAAGGCCCAACAGTGCAAAATTAATCCATGCTTGCAAGGGTAGCTTTGCATAGTTTAAGAACATCTCCTTTTTAATTACAAAACTTTCTGCTACTTCCATCACATCAGCACCCTGAACATAAAGTAGCCCAAAATACAGATACCATGGCAATAAGAAACCCAAAATAGTGGCTAATAAAGACTTAAAATTAAAGGAGCGTACCGTTATTATTATAATGAGCAATAATGGATAAATAAAAATAGCTTTATAATAGAATAAGCTAGCTGCTGCCATCCAGAATGCTGCCAGAAAACAGTAAATAGCTGGCTTTCGTTTACTATGTGATTCATAAATTAATGATGAACTAACCAGCAAAGCTAAGGCAGCAATCCAAGAGGGAGTGAAAGTCTGGCTTTGCGGAAATGCTGCAACACAAAGCACAAACATAAAGGCTGGTAAGGCGGTCTGTTTATTTAAAAGATTATGTCTTAAGGAAAATCGAGCGATAGCGAAAGCCATTCCCAAACCAAAAAACATGACTATAAATGATGCTAGTATTTCGGAAGAGCTAAGCAACAACTCCAAACTTTGCCAAAAGGGCATCTCAATTACTGATAAGGTATTATCCGCAGCAATTGGAGAAACCAGTGGGCGAATCCAACTCACAATAGCACATAGGAGCACTATCAAGTAGGCTCCTATTCTATTACTATTTATAGCTCTTATGATCATTTATATTGATCCTTGTTAATTCAGTTCTTATTTTAAATCAAAGCCAATATCTGTGCGGAAATAATTATCCTCAAAAGAAACTGCATTTGCATTTTTATATGACTTAGCAAGCGCTTCTTGCATATTAGCACCATATGCACTCATTGCAATAACTCGGCCACCATTACTTAAAACCTTGCCATCAACTAATTTTGTACCTGCGTGAAAAGCCATACCATCAGCAACCTGATCAAGGTTGGTAATTTCTTTACCTTTTTCGTAAGCTTCAGGATAACCACCAGCAACCATCATAACCGTTGTTACTGTCTGCTCATCAACTTCAATTGATTTCTCGTTTAATGTTCCTGCTGCAGTTGCTTCAAAAAGATCTAATAAATCACTTTTTACACGAGGCATAACTACTTCTGTTTCAGGATCACCCATACGAACATTGTACTCAATTACCAACGGCTCGTTATCTACCTTAATTAATCCAATGAAAATAAATCCTTTGTATGGTAAATTATCCTTAGCTAATCCATTTACGGTTGGCTCAATAATCCTATCATGAACCTTTTTCATGAATACTTCATCGGCAAAAGGCACAGGACTAATAGCACCCATTCCACCAGTATTTAAACCCGCATCACCTTCACCAATACGCTTATAATCTTTAGCTTCAGGTAATACTACATATGATGAACCATCGGTTAAAACGAAAACAGAACATTCTATTCCATCTAAAAACTCTTCGATAACCACTTTTTTACTGGCATCACCAAACTGCCCATCAAGCATTGTTTTTAAATCGGCTTTAGCCTGATCTAAATCACTAATGATTAACACCCCTTTTCCTGCTGCTAAACCATCTGCTTTAAGCACATAAGGAGCTTTCATGGTATCTAAAAACGATAATCCTTCTTCTAAATTCTCAGCAGTTACTGTTTTATATTTTGCGGTTGGAATATTATGACGCTCCATAAATTCCTTTGAGAAATCTTTACTTCCTTCAAGTTGAGCACCTGCTTTACTAGGGCCAATAACTGGTATTGATGATAACTCGCTATCATTGGCAAAGAAATCGCTAACACCTCTTACTAAAGGCTCTTCAGGACCAACAACCAGCATGTCTATTTTATTTTCGATAGCTGCTTTTTTAACAGCCTCAAAATCATTTGGATTTATCTCTATATTGGTTCCCAATGCGTCAGTTCCCGCATTACCAGGTGCAATAAATAGCTTAGTTAATTTAGGACTTTGGCTCAGTTTCCAGGCGATTGTATGCTCTCTTCCTCCTGATCCTAATAAAAGTACGTTCATGCTATTGAAATTTTATATTACGAATTTTTAATAAATTATTTCTCTAGGTATTTACTTAAATACCTGAGTTTTATATCCCTTTTGAGCAATTAACTCTAAGGTTTTAGGAAAGGCGTAACGCATTCGCTCCTGTGCTTTTAGCGAATCATGAAATACGATTACCGATCCGGGTTTAATTCTTTTTTCAACGGTTTTAAAAACCTGTTTACCTGTTCTATCTGGATCATAATCATACGAGAGTAAACTCCACATTACAATCTTTTTAAAACGTTTCTTTAACTCATCCTGATACCAAGGAAATATTTGCCCATGCGGTGGACGAAAATAATCGCTCTGAATATATTCTGAAGCTTTATCAACATTCTCGAAATAAGTTTCTTTATTGCAAGCCCACCCTCTTAAATGATTAAAGGTATGATTACCGACTGCATGACCTCGCTTTAAAACTTCATTAAAAACATCGGGGTATTTTCGAACATTATCTCCAACACAAAAAAAAGTAAGCTTGGCATTCCACTTATCTGCTTCATCAAGCACCCATGGGGTTACCTCAGGAATTGGACCATCATCGAAGGTTATAAAAACCTCGTTCTTACTATCATCTTCTTCCCAAGTTGCCTGTTTAAAAACCTTACTTAAAAACTTATGTGGTTGTATCATTATATTAATTAATGCAGATATAAATAAAATGGGAAAGCACATTAATGCTCTCCCATTTATAAATATTATCTACCTAAAAAGTTCATTCCTGAAATTGTATTCTGATAATCCTTTTCAAACTGATCCATTAAACCTTTACGGTTATATTTTTCAGCCACTTTAGCTAGCTCAAAATAGATTGCCATACTACGTTGTAAATCGCTACCCACTGAATTTTGCAATTTTGGAGGCAATAACGAAAAGAAATTAATTTCTTGTAAACATTGTGTAGATAGCTCATTAAGTATTCTATCCCCATCGTCAAGATCTTCTGCCTGATAATAACCTTCGGCTAAAAACAGAGAGAAATAATTATGAGGAACTCTATCTGACGGCAACTTCTCACTTGCTAAGTCGAGTATATCAACAGCCTTTTTAGTTTGACCTTCTTTATTTAAAGCCAATGCCAATCGCGACATGTTATTTCTAATATTCATGGCCATTCGCTGATGATTTTCATCTAAATAAACTCTTGGGTCATCAAAACCACCCCATCGGAATTTATTCATAAAACGATCGTACATTTTTTCGGTATCAATGCGCCCGAACTGACCATCTGCATTTTTAGTTTTAATTGGCACAACTTTATAAGCAAAACCTTCTAATTGGAAATAATCTTGAAGATTGGCATAGTTATCCTGACCAACAGTAACTGCAAAATAAAGAGGACGATTCCAATCGTTATTTGAAATCAGATCCAAGATCATTAACTCATTTTTAAGGATATATTCTTTATTGTATGTAATATCCAACTGACTAACAATCTCTTCAGCATCACGCTCATTAACTAATCCTGTTTGAATGGCTTTTAAACTATCCACAGGAACAGAAAATTCTTTTGATGGCAGGTGCTCAATGCGACCTTCGTAACCAGGTATTTGTTTTGTTTTTGGATTCTCACTAGCCAAGAACTTAATAGCCTCGCGCATATCCACTCTTCCTTTGATACGTGGCAATAGATGCACAACATCGCGCGTACCTGTTACATATTGATCTTTCGTTAATGAAAATGGCATTGGATCAGACTCGTATGCCTTACGTTTCATTTGATCAATATACCATTCGGTTTGTAAATAACTCAAGTTACAAACTCTAACATCTGTTCTATAACCCTCTACTTCTTGCGCATACCAAAGTGGGAAGGTATCATTATCACCATTTGTAAATATGATTCCATTCTCCTCGCAAGAATCGAGATAATTAAACGCTAAATCTCGCGCTACAAAACGGTGGGCTCTATTATGATCGTCCCAGTTTTCTGCAAGCATAATACCAGGCACCAAAACTAATGTTAATGCTGACGCAATACCAACAGCCATTTTATTAGGCAGTAGTTTGCGCAAACCATCAATTACGTAGAGCACTCCTAAACCAATCCAAATGGCAAAGGCATAAAACGAACCAGCATATGCATAATCACGTTCACGTGGTTGAAGCGGCGTTTGATTCAGGTAAATAACAATTGCTAAACCTGTTAAAAAGAATAATAACATTACTACCCAAAAACCTTGCTTGCCTTTTTTCCCTGCATTGTATTGGAATAATAAACCTAATATTCCTAATAAAAGCGGCAACATATAATATTTATTGCGGGCTCTGTTTTCTTTATAAGTATCTGGTAGCCTTGATTGATCTCCTAAACGAGCATTATCAAGAAACGGTATACCCGAAATCCAATTTCCTTTGTGGATTTCACCATGTCCTTGAATATCGTTTTGACGACCAGAAAAGTTCCACATAAAATAGCGGAAATACATATAGTTAACCTGATAGTTAAAAAAGAACTTCAGGTTTTGACCGAATGATGGTAAAGAAACGGTTTCTGTTTGCCCGGTTTCTGGATTTGGTATTCTAACATTATTTTTGTTTTGATCTCCTGCCCAAGCTTTATATTGCTCTATATGTCTACCTTCACGACTATACATTCTAGGGAAAATAGTAGTTGCCTTATCATTAAATACGTATTCAGGCTTATGATCTACTATTATGTACTCATCATCTTTCGATTTATCAGTCTGTTTAATACGTACAGGTGCTCCTTCTTTAGCACTTGACTTAACTCTATCGATTGGCGTATTATAATACTGCCCCACAAATAAAGGGCGATCGCCATATTGCTCACGATTTAAATAACCCATCATTGAAAACACATCCTCAGGAGAGTTTTGGTCCATGGTTGGATTTGCGTAAGAACGAATCACAATCATCGCAAATGAAGAGTATCCTATTAAAATAACCGTTACCCCTAACAATATAGTATTGGCAATTGCTTTTTGTTTTTTGTGAGTATAAAGAATCCCGAATACTAAACCACAAAGCAATAAAGTAAAGTATATTGCTATACCTGTGTTATATGGAGCACCAAAGCTGTTAACAAACAATAGCTCAAACCAACTAGCAATTTTAACAGTGTATGGTATTATACCATATAATACACCTACTAAAATAACCCCGGAAATAAGCAAAGCCTTAATTATACCATTACGAGTTACATCAAACTTTTTGAAGTAATATACCATTACAATGGCAGGTATTGCAAGTAAGTTAAGTAAGTGAACCCCGATTGAAAGCCCCATTAAATAGGCAATTAACACCAACCAACGGTTTGCATATTTCTCGTCGGCAACATCTTCCCACTTAAGGATAGCCCAAAATACCATGGCCGTAAATAAAGACGACATTGCATACACTTCACCCTCAACTGCTGAAAACCAAAATGTATCAGAAAATGTATAAGCCAAAGCTCCAATAAAACCAGCTGCTATAACTGCCCATGAACGCCAAGCCTCATTTTCTTTTGTCATGAAAATACGACGTGCGAAATGTGTGATCGTCCAAAATAAAAATAGAATGGTAAAGGCACTTGCTAAAGCACTCATTACATTTATCATATAGGCTACATCGCCAGGTGATGGTGCAAACAAAGTAAAGAATCGACCTACAATCATAAAAAATGGTGCCCCTGGAGGGTGTCCGACCAAAAGCTTGTATGATGTTGAGATAAACTCACCACAATCCCAAAAGCTCGCTGTAGGTTCTATCGTTAATATGTAGGTAACAGCTGCAATAAAAAAAGTGAGCCAACCTACTAGGTTATTCAAAAACTTATGATTCTTCATAATAAATAATGAGTATTATAATCGCTTTAACGTAATATTCAGAACTTTAACAATATACTATCTTACTGTATATCAGTCATCAGATTATTTTCTTTTGACTTTCGATGCCAAAAATAAGATTTTTTTTCTCAAACCTATTTGTATTATATAGTAATGTTTAGAGTTTAACTATATATTAAGAATTGGTTTAGCTTATTAACTATCTAAAGCTTTGATTTCAACATCTACTTATGATGAAAAACAATCTAACAATCATTAATTGTAGAGACACTCTTTTTCATAGATTATGATCTGCAAAATGGTGTACAGAATGATTTGAGTAGTTCTTTAAAAGGAGAAATTAATTATTTACCACAAAAAAATGCAAATAGCATTAATAATATAATTAAAAGATAATCTGTAGGATACACACAAGCGCTACTTGGCAAGCAAAAACAATTGAAAAAAATCTTTTTCAAAAATTTGCAGTTATCCAAAAATGATATACTTTTGCATCGCTTTCACAGAGAAAGACTAGGATTGTCCCATGGTGTAATTGGCAACACGTCTGTTTTTGGTACAGAAGAGTTTAGGTTCGAAACCTAATGGGACAACACAAAAGCTCGATATCATTACGATATCGGGCTTTTCTTTTTTTATACTCCTCCACTTTTATTCCTTCACTTTAGTTTTTATATTGAACCTACTAAAATTAGTATTCTAATCCTTTTTATAACTTTGATTTTAAAGAGCTTAATTAAAAAGAAAATAAGCGAATTCAATTCACAAGCAAAGTATGCCTAATATTAAAACTTCTTTTTCGATACTATACGGTACAATTATTCTGTTTTTGGCTGCTATTTTCATCGCATTTCTGTTGCTATTTCAAAACCGTTCAGAATTTGGAGAGAGTCAATTCAATCGTACACAAGTAATTAATTTAAGCGATAAAATTAGAGAACGTAACGAAAACCTTACCCATTACTGCATGCAGTTTATTATTACCCAAGATACTGTATGGGAAAAAGCCTACTTAGATCTGATTTATATTAACAAAAAAACACAGCCTAACTCTAAAACTACCATTACTTCCATTGCCGATAGCTTAAGTCACCTTGGTTTAAACAAGAGAGAACAGGGCCTTTTACAGAAAACAATATTAATATCACACGAGATCACTCAATTAGAAAAAGAAATATTTTCTATAATTAAATCCTCTAATTCGCAGGGTGATATTGAAAGCGATGCATATTTAATTGCACGAGATAAAGCATTATCAATAATTAGTAGCGATGAATATATCTCGCTAAAACGAAAACTAATTAGGGAGATTAAACAATTTGAACAGATCATAAATAATAATACAAATGAGATTTGGATAAAAAACATTTCGGAAGGAATGCGCCTGTACTACCTTGTTCTCATTTTAATTGCATTAGTATTAACCGCTTCTTTATTGGCATTTTACCTGATATACAAAAAACTAAAAGAGAAGGAATTATTAGATAAAGAACTACAAAGTAATTTCAGAACACTGAAACATACCCAAGGTGAATTACTAAAGAGCGACGAACGTTTTACTTTGGCCGTTATTGGAGCTGAGGCCATAATTTGGGATTATAATGTAAAAGACCAAAGCGTAAACTGGCATCCAAAAGACTGCAACTTACTAGAGTATACCAGCAGCGAGATTGAATCAAATTGGGATTTCTTAATTTCAAAAATTCATAGGGATGACAAGGAAAGATTCGAGAACTATATAAACTCCCCCATAAGTGAAAGTGGGGCATTTAATATAGAAGCCAGATTTTACACCAAGAATAATGAATTAAGGTGGTACCGATGCAAGGGCTCATCATCGAAAGACGAGAAAAATAATACAAGTCGTATTGTGGGTGTTTTTGCCGATATTACGGAGCACGTTCTGCAAGATGAAAAAATGATGAATACCATTTTAGAAACTGAAGATAAAGAACGCAGTAGAATTGCACGAGAAATTCATGATAGCTTGCAACAAACCATGTCGACAGCACTATTGAGTTTTGAAAAAGTTAGATCTATAGTTCGTTTTACTGATGATATGGCAAAGGATCGATTTCAGCAGGGTTATGATTACCTAAAGGAATCTATCAACGAAAGCCGATCTTTAGCACACAAGCTAATGCCCAAGGTAGTTGACCAGCGCGGTGTAGCACCAGCCATTGAGGACTTGATAAATCTGCAATCGGAATTAGCCGGAACTACATTTAGCTTTTACCATAACCTAAAAGACGAGAGGATTAAAGTGGCAGCTGAAATGACCATTTATAGAATAGTGCAAGAAGCCATTAATAATGTAAATAAGCATGCTAAAGCTGAGAGCTGTACCATACAGCTATTAAAACATAAAAATATTATTACCCTTACCATAGAAGATGATGGACAAGGTTTTGACCTAGATAAGAACGCGGGTACTTTTGGTTTAACAAGCATGCAAACAAGGGCTAACTTGATTGGAGGTTTTTTACAAATTGAATCCTCAGTGGGTAACGGAACACAAGTTTTATTTGAATTATCGCTCTAAAAATATGGAAGACACTATTAAGATACTATTAACAGACGATCATATAATGATCAGACAGGGACTAAAGACTTTTTTGGATAATGATGAATTTAAGGTAGTTGCTGAGGCTCAACATGGCATAGAAGCCATTGAACTTTTAAAAACAGAAAATATTGATGTTTTAATTACTGATATTATGATGCCCGAAATGAACGGCATTGAATTGGTTAAAAATGTAAGTTCGCAATTTCCACAAGTTAAAATACTTGCCCTTACCATGCTAAACGAAAGGCAAAACATTAAAAACATGCTAGCCGCCGGTGCACACGGCTATATTTTAAAAGATTGCACGCAGGATGAATTAAGAGAAGCGGTTAGAAGCGTTAATAAAGGAAAAACGTTTTATAGCAAAGAGGTTACTAATATTATTATGGAAAGCCTTACACCGCAAGCTAAACCCAATAGAGTTGCGGTTGAAATACCCTTAACCAAACGCGAAACTGAAATTTTACACCTAATTTGTAAAGAACACTCGAATATTGAAATAGCAGAAAAGTTATTTATTTCGAACCGTACGGTAGAAGCGCATAAAAGAAACTTATTGGAAAAAACAGGCTGCAAAAACATAGCCGGCTTGGTTATTTATGCCCTGGAGAAAAAGCTATTTAGCGATATATAACATTGGCATACTTATAAATAAGGGATACACCTATTTTCTTGATATTAGTATATCACCAAATGAGTTGACTGCAGATTGCTTCATCTTTGTAGGGTAATATTTAAGTAATTATCCATTAAAGAATTGAATGATGAAGAATTTAAAATTTTTATTTGCAGTAGTTGCCATGATTGGTGCAATGAGTTTAGCATCGTGCAACAAAGATGAAGAAGAAGTAACACCAGAAGTGCCTGAGAAAATTCAACCACTTCCTCCAACGGCTGAACAGCCACTTCCGGAAAATCCAACAGTTAGCCCTTTCTAAAAAAAGAAGCATTCTGATATTTTAGGATAGTATCTGAATTTACATTTCCTCTCATCGTTTGGTGGGGGGATTTGTTGTTTATACATATTAATTATGTTAATTTAAGCAGGGTCGAATTCGCCAAAAAACCAGCTTTAATGAGCTAGGTTTATTGTTTGTAAATGATAAAACCCAAGGCTTAATTAATGGATTGAATTAATGCATTTACCCTGTTACAAATAAAACCACAACTACCTATTAATAAATGAATTGACATCTGACTTTCACACTTTGCTTAGCGCTCAAAAAAAAGACACTATATTTTGGATAAAAAGACACTACATTTTTACCAAAAACACGTGTGATTTTTAAAAAAAGACACGTGTTTTTTTTTAAGGTCATGCTATACGTTTTTCCACCTCCTTAAACCTTTAAAAAATAATAGATGTAGAAGCCAAAAAAACGGCACTCCTTTATTTAACATATTACACTGTGAGTAGTCAGGATTAAACAGATTTATATTGAGTTTGTAGTTTTGGCTTAGGGATAGCAGCGGCATACTTTGTGAGCCCATTTTGGCGAAACAAAGATATAGCGCATAGCCCGACCTGCAAGGGAAGCCCCACTGAAGAATATTTTTTATTGGAATGTATTTTTTCGCAGGCTTGTATTTAAGGGCCTTGTCAGGCTGGCCTCTTTCCAAAAGGCTTGAATTTCTTTGCCCTACATTAGGGCTATTTGCCCAATACATAATGTTATTTAGGACAATAGTGGCTTTATACACAAAAAAAGAGGCAGCTTTGTGCTACCTCTTCGTTTTGGCTGATTCTTGTATTACTTGCTTAATCTAAATCGTATTGAACGTATTGTAAATCACCATCGAAGGCAAAAGGAGCTTCGTAATCGGATGTTACGGGCGAACCTAAATCCATTCCGATATCGGTGGTTTCTGTTACTGCAAATCTGATTGGAACAGTTTTATCAATATTGCCTGAACCTACCTCTTTACCATTCACAAATAACTTGGCCGATCCTCCGCCACCCCACTCTTCTGACTCTTGGGTATATACCATTTTAAGCTCTAAGGGGCCGTTTGGTAAGGTACTACTTGAGGATATGGTGTATCGTGATTTGTTAAAGAAATTATAAGTATAGTGCAACTTATTGTTTTTAATGTACATGGTATAGCCGGCCACATTACCGCCAACCGCCACAAGTACCCCTTGGTTGCCTTTTTTATAATTGATTTTTGAGCTTATGGTATGACTACGCGAATACACTGGCGGGGTTCCTCCCTCTGGTATACGCACTGTTCCGGGGAAGTATTTAAAATGTGTTTTACCGCGCGTTATGGACGGACGGAGCGGGTTTAAAGCGCGCTCGGCATA
This sequence comes from Saccharicrinis aurantiacus, assembly GCF_947489045.1. Lineage (NCBI taxonomy): Bacteria > Pseudomonadati > Bacteroidota > Bacteroidia > Marinilabiliales > Marinilabiliaceae > Saccharicrinis > Saccharicrinis aurantiacus. The sequence goes on along the minus strand of NZ_CANLCN010000009.1, from coordinate 121,836 downwards.
CCTATCATCAAGCGGATACACATCGTATTTATTTGCCTCGATATCGAATATATGCTTTAATTCTTCAAGCTTATCGGGATATTGCTCAGCCAAATCATTGGATTGTGAGAAATCTTCATCAACATTATAGAGTTCCCACACATCATTATCGAAACCTACTGAGCCTGTAAATGCCCATGGTACACCATGAAAAGATGATGCTACCCAGCCTTCGTGATATATAGCTCTATGTCCGCCAACCTCAAAATACTGCGTTGTTCTTTGATCTTTGGCCTGCGAATTATTAAAGGTATATGCCATACTAACACCTGCCATTGGCGCCTGCTTTACCCCGTTTACTTCTGTTGGAATTTGAACACCTGCAGCCTCGTATATGGTTGGAGTAATATCTACCACATGGTGAAACTGCGAACGTTTTTCGTTACTAGCCTTTATATGTTTTGGCCACGAAATAACCAATCCGTTTCTGGTGCCGCCAAAATGTGAAGGTACACGTTTCATCCATTGAAATGGCGTTGAGCCTGCCCACGACCATGGCACTGCATAATGGTTTTCGAAATCTTTACCTCCCAATTCGTCCATCACTTTTAACTGATCTTCTAAATTATCAGGGAAACCATTCTGCACCATCATATTATTAATGGTTCCCATTGGCGTTCCTTCGCCACTAGCTCCATTATCTCCCACAACATATATGATCATGGTATTTTCTCCGCCTGGCACATTTTTAGCAGCCTCAATTAATTGGCCTACGTAATGATCGGTATGTGCTAAATAACCAGCTACTACTTCCATTTGTCGTGCAAATAATTTCTTTGACTCCGGCGTTTGCTCATCCCATGAAGGAATCGCATCAGGTCGTTCTGTTAACTTGGTATCTTGTGGAATGATGCCCATTTTTTTCTGACGCGCAATGGTATGCTCTCTTAGTACATCCCATCCTTCATCAAACTTGCCTTCAAATTTCTTAATCCATTCTTTTTGCACATGAATTGGCGCATGTATGGCTCCTGTTGAGAAATAAGCAAAGTAAGGCTTATCGGGATTCAAAGATTTTTGCTGACGTATCCATTGCGTAGCATCTTTAGATAAATCTTCTGTAAGATGATAACCATCTTCGGGCTTTAAAGTAGGTTCTGTTGGCAAAGTATTTTTAAACAATTGAGGTTCGTACTGGCTGGTTTCGCCTCCCATAAAACCATAAAAATATTCGAAACCCAAACCTGTTGGCCATCGATCAAAAGGACCTGTTTGGTTGGTTTCCCAATCGGGCGTGTTGTGCCACTTACCCCATGCGGCTGTATTGTATCCGTTTTGCTTTAATACCTCGGCAACACTAGCAGCGTCCTTATCCCAAATACTATTATAGCCCGGAAAACCCGTAGACATTTCAGAGATGGTTCCGAAACCTAATTGGTGATGGTTTCTACCTGTTAAAAGTGCAGCTCGCGTAGGACTACATACCCCTGTTGTATGAAACTTATTATATAATAGTCCTTCTTCTGCCAGCTTATCAAGCTCAGGCATATCTATGGGACCGCCCAAGGTACTGGGTTGTCCAAAACCAACATCATCTAAAATAACCATTAGGATATTGGGCGATTCTTCGGGCGCCTCAAGGGGCTGCGGGTAATCTTCATCCGAGTCCTCAAAGGTTTTACCAATCTTCCCACTAAACTCGGGCCACCCTATTGGTAGAATACTACCTTTCTTTTTTGATTTTTCCTCATCCGGCATAGTACATGAGACTAGCAGGGATATTAATAGGAAGCTTAATAATTTATGCATAGCTATTTATTTTATACTTGTTAATAACTCAATAATTAAAACGGAACTATTTTCCTGTAACAAAAATAGGGTACTAGTACCGCCTATTTATTTGCTGAACCCCTAGTTTAAAAATATAGGTGTTCCACCTAGTTTTTGGGTAAATAAAAACCTCCCCTAATACTTATTGTAAAGTACCAAAGGAGGTTAAGTGAAGGGTTAAGGGCATAAATTACTGACTACTATACACTACACTAATCAATATACTTAATAACAACATTATTTATTTCTCCATCAAACTCAAATGGTGCTTTATCATAATATGATTCTGCAACCGGAGAACCTAGATCGGTGCCGATATCGAAACCATCGTTAAATGAAAACATTGAGGGAGCTGTTTTAGGCACTTTGCCCGTGGCATACACCTCGCCATTCACTTTTATGGTAACCATGAGCGGTGCAAAGATTTTATTTTCTTCCATGCGAGAGATGACTTCTATTTTTACTTTCCCGCTAGGCAAACGCTTCTTGGCTCTAATTTTAGTACGCTCCATTAAAAACAAATTGTACTCATAATTTAAATAACCATTCTCAACAAACATGCTAATACCTCCTGCATGAGGACCTAAAGCATATAACACACCATTGGTTTTTTCAGTGACTTCGGCGTTAATTACAACCGAATTATTAGTGTTACCTATACGTGGTGCATTGGCTTCAGGAATACGTGTTATTGGACTAGGGAAATTCCATTCTGTAGTGGGTTTCATAGGAGCATCTTCAGGATGCATAGCCGCTGTTGACCAAAAGGAACCACCAATAGGTAAAGCTTTATTTTTGGTTGCTTCCATTAAAAATATATCCTTCATCTGCTGTAACTTTTCAGGATGCTTCTTTGCTAAATCGTTTGCTTGCGACCAATCTTCATCCAAATTATACAGCTCCCATGTATCGTTATCAGGTGTCCAAGTATTGAATCCTTCTGGCAATCCAGGTACCCAAGGGATACGAGGCCCAAAGGTGCAGGCATACCAACCATCGTGATAGATGCCACGACTCCCCATAATCTCAAAATACTGGGTTTTCTTAGTGCCTTCAACTTCTGCATCATCAAAAGTATATGTCATACTTGTACCATCGATCGGATCTTGTTCTATTCCGCTTACAACACGCGGGGGTGTAATATCTAATATATCGTAGATAGTGGGTGCTATATCATTTACATGATGAAATTGAGGACGAGGTGTTGCATCTGCCTTAATCTTTTTAGGCCACCTTACTGCCATAGGCTGACGTGTGCCTCCAAAGTGCGATGCTACTAATTTTGTGGCTTTATAAGGAGAACTTCCTGCCCATGCCCAAGCGGCGTGTTGCATATTCTCCACTTTTGGTCCGCCTATTTCATCTAAACCTCCAATTTTCTCAAGTGCTTCAATTTGTTGTTTAGTTGTGGTTTTTATGGTGTTTTGCGCCAACAATTCAGATATGGTTCCATTCTGCCCTTCTGCTGAAGCTCCATTATCACCCCAGATATAAAACACAATGGTATTGTCCTTATATCCCAATTCGTCAACCTCATCAATCATGCGCCCCACTTGCACATCTACGTGCTCCATGAATCCAGCATAAACTTCCATCAACCTAGTTTGAAAAGCCTTTTCGTCTTCAGGTATGTCTTCCCATGCAGGCATAGATTCTGGGCGTGGAGTTAATTGTGTATTCTCCGGAATCCACCCCATTTTCTTAGCTCTTTCGTATACACGCTTGCGATACTCATCCCAACCATCATCGAACTGACCCTTATATTTATCGGCCCATTCTTTAGTAACATGATGCGGACCATGCGCTGCTCCACTAGACCAATATAAGAAGAACGGTTTTTCTGGCTGATGCGATTTATGTTTATGCAACCAATCAATAGCTTGATCAGCCAAATCTTCACTTAAATGATAACCCTCACGATGAATTTTACTTTGATCAACTAAATTGGTATTCTCTACTAATGTTGGCTCATATTGCGAAGCCTCCCCTCCTAAGAATCCGTAAAAATGCTCGAAACCATAGCCTGTTGGCCATCGATCGTAAGGACCCATTTCACTGGTTTCAGAAGGATGTGTATTATGCCATTTCCCAAAAGCAGAAGTAGCGTAACCATATTGCTTAAGCACCTCAGCTACTGTAGCACTGCTTTGAGGAATAACGCCTGAATAGCCATCCCAATCATTAGAATATTCAGAAATAACGCCATTGCCTACTCTATGATGATTACGTCCGGTAAGCAAAGCTGAACGAGTTGGTGAACACATAGCCGTAGAGTGAAAGCGATTATAACTAATACCTTCATTGGCTATTTTTTCAAGCGTCGGTGTATTAATCTCACCTCCATAAGCGCCAGCTTGGCCAGGGCCAACATCATCCAATAAAACGATAATAATATTGGGAGCATCATCAGGCAGGTGCTTGGGTACACTTCGCTTCTGATGACTAGATTCTCCAAGCGTTCTTCCGGGTACTGATGCCGATGGTACAGGCGCAAAGGGCAAAACTTCTTGCGCTACAACATTAATTACTCCCATAAAGGACAGAATTAATATTGTTAATAATGATGGTTTCGTTTTCATATCGTATATTTTAAATTTAAACACAGTTCTTAATTATCCTGAATACACTCAATTAAGAGACTTAACAAAGGTGATGTATTAAACCCTAAAATATATTGGTGTCTAACTGATATCTTATAATTAGGTGTATCACGTAGTTTTTAGTTACCCGTTTGAGAAATTAAAACATGAAATATAAACCACTACAATACAACACACTAACAAGTCGACATTAGATAAACCTGAAAAAAGATTGAAAATCGGAGTAATTTATTTTGTCAGTTTTAAAAAATAAATTACTTTTGCATCGCTTTCACAGAGAAAGACTAGGATTGTCCCATGGTGTAACTGGCAACACGTCTGTTTTTGGTACAGAAGAGTCTAGGTTCGAGCCCTAGTGGGACAACAGAAGAAGCCCGATATCAAATTGATATCGGGCTTTTTTTATGGCCATACTTAGCAATATTAGTACACCTTGTTAACGATATAATGTCTCGCTACTTTAAACCTTTAGTCTACTAGACTTATGATTCCTTTTACTTTCTGAATATCTATATATCCGTTATATTTATAATTATGGAGGCTAACCATATCAATAATCTTTTTGTCATTCTGATGGTCAGATTCGCAAAGCCAGAGTTCTTCTTCAATAGTACCAATATTGGCCAAACACAAATGCCTATTTCGCGATAGTTTAAAAATTACGGCATTGCGTGCAATAAAATGATGCTGTTCTTTAAAACCTACAGCTATTAAATCTTCTGAACTAAGACTTGCTCCAGAATTAGATAAATATTGCTCACCTCCACCTCTATCACTTCCTACTAATGTATTTCTTTCCATTATTTTAGATTTAAGTTTTTCATAGAATAAAGTGCACATATCGGTGAGAGAATGAGTAGCTGGAGGTTTCCCACTCCAAACTATCAGCTTACACCGTCATTTATTAACTACTATATCATTCATAATAATACTTTTAACGCATTACTTATGATACATTGTTATGCCCTGCTATCATTCAATCAGTCATTACCCTTTCCGCAAGTAAACACGGTTACCTGTTTTTCTATATAATTTGATTTTTATCTCTTGATGCTTACTATTTCTAAGCCTTCTTTGAAAAAAGGATTTAGGTTTTCTATACCACCTGAATTTATGCCGTCTGTTGTATTCCGCTTCAAAATCTCTTGTAACTAGGCCGCTCACTCCTTGAGAAGTGTACATCTCTTCTATAGGATTATAGAATACAAGATGGTCAAATACCTCTTCCCAAATTAGTTTTTGTTTATTGTTATAAAAATGATCGAATGGGTCTTTCCCAAATGGAGAGCCTTTTAGTTTAAAAGCCATCGGCTTATTACCTAAAGTTTCAAATGAATTGTCCCAAACACCCTTATTTATAAGCTTTCCTGACATTGAACACTCATTTAAGTAAACATTAGTTGTAGTGTGCGGCAACTTCCATTTTGTATATTTTGCAGCAGAGTACTTTGAAAAATACGCATGCCTTGTATTCATAATTACTAATGCCTTACGGGTAGAGTCATTGTTATACCAATCTACAATAAATTGCCCCATTTCTGTATCTCTATTATGCTGAATGGCAATTTTGGCATCATTTTTACTTTTTATTGAATCCCAAGAATAACTGATATCGGCACCAATTAAACGAACCTTGTCATCACCTTCTAACTTTTGATTTAATTCGTAAATGTGTTTTACAAAATTGTAAAAGCTGGAGTAATGCCATAAAGTATGTACTGAATTGTTTCTACATATGCTTATTAAGGCATTCTGTAATTCGTCGCTTGGTAAGTCTTCTGATAACAGAAGACTATCAAGCTTATCCTGAATTGTTCGTGTACACATCTCTGTTATCACAAAACCAACGTTTTTGATAAACCAGTCTGTTGATATAATTTCTTGTATAAAATCATACTGAGTCATTTCAGTATGCCTTCGTTCGCATAAAAACACCAAATCATTCTGACTAAATAGATGATTCAAATACGCAGAGGGTTCATTACTGTTTTCTTTCAAATAGTTAACATGTGCTGTTTGACTACTTGCTGTAAAAGAAATTGTTAATGCTATAATGATCAGTTTAATTTGGTTCATTGATTAATCAAGATTTAATATGAATTCAAGCTGGGCATAACTGTTATAAAAATGTGCACTTATTAAGAAATAGGTATAACTCTAGACGCTTTAATAAACAAGCGTCTGAATTCCGTGGGCTGCAATCTCTAAATTCGTTTCAACCTCATCAACAATTAATTTATAATTGATGGCTTCATCCGTATCGTTCATTACAACAGTTACCATGCTTCCATCGGTATTTAAGAATGAAGTGCTGTGAAAATAACTTCTGCTGCAACTTGTGCTCACCCTTTTAGCTCCCGGACGAATGAACTTTGAAAAATGTCCGATATAATAATACGATGGTGTATAAATTAATTCATCTGTTCGCGTATCGGCATGGATTGGTGCAAAACAGAAATTGCCTACGTGATTAGGTCCACCGGTATGATCTAACAAAATATTCCAATCGGTCCACCCTACTGTTCCTGCATTAAAATCGTTAATCATTGATTTTCCATATCGCTCACCATTGGACCAACGTTGATATTCTGTTACGTCGAATGACTCAATGCAACCTTCAGTAAATAACAATTCTTTATCAGGATAGGATTCTTTTACATTTTTAAGATTATCCCACATCGACTCGCCACCGGCCCATCGCTCGTACCAATGAAAACCAATTCCCCATGCATATTTAGCCGCCTCAGGATCACCAAAAATAGTATTGGCACGTTGCGTAATTAAGTCTCTGTTATGATCCCAAACCACAATGTTTTTATCGCCTAATCCTTCATTCTCTAGGGTTGGCCCTAGGTAATTTTTCAAGAAATCTCTTTCCTCTTCAGCAGTATACACACACGACTCCCAAGTTTGAACGGCCATTGGTTCATTCTGAATAGTAAGTCCCCAAATTGGCATTCCTTCTGCTTCATAAGCTTTAATAAACTTGGCGTAATACGATGCCCACGACTGATAAAATTCTGGTAATAATGAACCACCTCTAAGCATGTTCTCTCGTCCTTTCATAAAAGCAGGCGGACTCCAAGGACTCACATAAAATAGTAAAGAGTCGCTTGCCAATCGCATGGCTTCCTTAATCATTGGAATGCGAAGCTTTTTGTCTCTATCAATCGAAAAGGTTTTTAAGTCTTTATCGCCCTCCTCAATATAAGTATAGCTTTCGCTGCCAAAATCTGAACTATGAATTGTGGTACGCAATAAGGTATAATCAATACCATTTGGACCGTAGTAAGCATCCATTAATTCTTTTTGCTTTGGAGCTGATAACTGATCAAAGACTTCGGTAACCGCATCAGTTATTGCTCCACCAATACCTATAAAGGTTTGAAACTGCTTAGATGGATTAACAAAAACTGCCAATTCTGTTTCTAAAGGCTGAATTGCCTTACCAAAACTAGTTGATGGTGTTGCTGATAACCTATGATCAGTATTAGCCGAAGTTTCGTAAACCTCAATACTAGATTTGTAGGCCCACTCAATATTTGCTGACACTTCTTTTTCACATGTCTTTTGTGGTGAACATGCCACAGCTATAAGCCCTATTGCTATTAAATTTTTAAAGTTCATATAGTCTCTTTATTTTTTAGGATTACCTCCCTAAATAGAGGAGATAATCCTACTTGTTTTGCGTTAGTTAATCTGCGTGCCTACTTCGCTTCAGGGGTATACACATAGGTAGCTACAGCTTTTGAAGCCAATTTGCTAGTTATTAATTTACCATCCACCTGCATGTTAAATTCCTGTTCAGAATCTGCGTTATTAATCACCACCACTACAGTTTTTCCATCGGGTGTTGAAAAAGCCACATTGTTAAGGTTTGATGGTACATTGGAATCTAATCTCACAGATCCCGGACGTACAAATTTTGAAGCATGAGCTATAATATAATAAGCTGGATTTCTGGTTATATCATCATTATCAATAGTTAAAGCACCTAGGCATTCTGTACACCCACCCTCTGTGTGAGGCCCTAAATTAGGATCTGATGCTAAATTCCACTCCAATACATTACGACACCAATTGCGAGTAGCACCTATAATTAGATTATTGGTATGCCAAACCAAATCTTCGCCAAAGTTACCCGGCGCTCCTATCCACTGCTCTGTAAAATACAAACTTCTGTCTGGATGTGCATTATGCACCTTGCTCAAATTATTTATATCGCCTCCATATAAGTGAAACCCTGAACCATTAACATACTTCTTCGCCTCTGGATCGTCGAGTATTGAAATCGGATATTCTGTTTTATCAGCATTATGATCGTAAAGAATAATTTTAGTTTTTATACCATTGGCCTCAAAAGTTGGCCCAAGTGCTGTTTTAATAAAGTTTGCTTGCGCAAGTGCAGGCATATATAAACTTGGATTATTACCCGGATGCAATGGTTCGTTTTGAATTGTAATGGCATCGATAATTATCCCGTTTTGAGCCATCTCTTGCACATACTTTACAAAATAGTTGGCGTATGCTTGATAAAACTCTTCTTTTAACTCTCCGCCTTTTGTGGCATTATTCGTCTTCATCCATACAGGAGGAGACCAAGGCGATCCTAATATTTTAATAGAGGGATTTATCGCTAATATTTCTTTCAAGACTGGAATCAAGAAATCTTGATCAGGAGCCAAGGAAAACTGAGTCATATCTACATCGGTTTCGCCTGGGGGTAAATCGTTATACGAAAAAGTATAAGAATCTAAATCAGAAGCCCCAATACTAATACGCAAATAACTTACGCCTATCTGATTATCCTGCGTACCAAATAATTCGTTTAATAAAACACTACGTTTCACATCGCTCATACCTTTTAAGAGCATGGCGCTACCTCCGGTTAGGGTATATCCAAAGCCATCTATCTCCTGAAACTGTGTTTCAGCATCAACTACAATCGTAGACTTCCCATTTTCTGAGATTTCAGAGAAAGTCCAATCTTGTTTCTGAAACTTAGAGCTACCATCATTATATGAAAGATAAGCTGTAACATCAATTACCTCAGGGGTAACTGGAGGTTTTGGAGTTTCTTCCGTATCCTTTTTACAACGAGCTCCCATCATACTGAAAACTAGTAAAAACAGAAATGTAATTGAAATTGTATTTTTTGATTTCATCATCGTCATTAATTAAATAATGAAACTAATGTCTGCTAAAGTAACAGACACTAGTTTCAACTGTAGTTATCTGGCTTTAAACTCGTATGTTCCTGTTGCATAATCACCAGCCACAACAATTGTAACATCATAGCTTCCGCTGGCACTTATATTAGTGAAGTTTGAACCTCCTCCGTTAGTCATAGATCCCGCTAAGGCATTAGGATCGTCAGCGCCAAACTGAACATCCCAAGGAGAAAAGAACTTAGATTCAAAATCAGCTTGTAAATCTGTTGTAGCGGTAAATGTATAAGGATGAGAATAAGTCATTAGTACTTCTACCTTATCATCCCAGCCACCTTCGGCATCATCATCCCAATGGAATAATTTAATATTATAGTGGTGCCAAGTTAATTCGCCAGCATTCACATCTACTGTAAAACCAAAGGCCTGATCGAAACTTGTTGAAAAGGTTGCATCCATATTCGATAGAGCAACAGTACCCTCAACTTTATCGCCACTACCACTTTCAATGGCATCACTTGTGCTATAGCTCATTCCTGAACCATCAGATTCTGTATTAATTATTAATGCATCAGTTGGTTGTAGCGCCAAATATTCAGTTGTAGTAAATATTCCATCGCCTACCATAGTTAACTCGTGACTACTTCCGTTTACAATTAAATACATACGCGACTCTGGCGCTTTTTGTACATCTAAGGTATAACCCTCGCCAACCAAGTTTACGGTAAGTGTATAATAACCCGGTTCATCCATAGAGAAGTCTTCTACATCAATACCCTGGTCGCCGGCAAAGCTTTCTGACATGATAGTGTTTGTTGAACCGACTACCTTTTTCAGGTTATAACTCCAGTTATCATTTGTTCTGAAAATAAAACTACCGGTACTAACAAAGCTAATGTCAGATTGCCAAACACCCATACCTTTATAGGCTAACATTTCGTCAGAATCCCAACCATTCTCAAGAGGAGCACCAATAATCCCTAATCTTTCAATAGGATTTAATTCAATTGTCATTTGATCAAAATCAACAACAACTCTATAAACCGATTCGGTATCGGCAACAATAGGACTTCCACCCTTAACTAGTTTACCATCGTCAGAAAGACCATATTGCACCGCATTCTCACTCCTACCATTATAAACCATGAAAGGCTCATTGGCTTTTAATAAAGTGTAAGACTCAAATAAATGCAGTTTTTCGTTTGCTCCATTAACTTTACGGTACATTAAAATTGCATTTGAAGCATCGTTACCCACCTCTGTTGCAGCTCCGGCTAAAAACAGTTTATCGTCATCGTATCTATTTACTTTTAACGATTCGCCAGCTTGTGTTTGTTTACTTAAACAATTGGCTACAACCGTCCATGTTAATTCCAAATCTTCACCAGCTTTAAAACCCGTCATATATAAAGCATCATTTAACTCCATATAAGTTGTTGTTGCCGACAGGGCTTTTCCTCCTTCTAAAGCATCTATTTTTAGAATTGGAGCACTACTATCTTCAGCATCTAAAGAATCAATCAGTACGGTGTAGTATACACCATATCTTTCGGAAGAAACAGCAGCTTCCCAGTTAAAGGTGATTATCTCTTGTGGTTTTGATTCGTCTAAAACCAGTGTATTACCCTCATTAAAGGTTTTTACCGCAGGTTCACTCAATTCCCAATTCCCACTTGGATCGAGATTACTCTCTTCTTCACATCCCCAAACCATTAGGGATACTAATAATACCAATATTATATTTTTCATCATTATTGTTTTAAGGATTTTGAACTAGTTCAGGATTTCTATCAAGCTCTTGCTGCGGAATTGGTAATAGAATCTTTGATTCTGTCATGTTATAATCTATTGGCGTATTATTTCTTAAATCAATCTCTACCAAATCGTTCATTGTTTGAACCACTACATCATAACGCACTAAATCATCCCAACGCTGCGCCTCTTGCGCCAACTCCAATCTGCGCTCTTTTAAAATGCGCATCTTTAAAACTTCCTTTGAACTTTTTTGCTCTGGCGTTAACTTAGGTAGGTTAACACGCGTTCTAATACGATCTACTTCATCGGCAGCTAATCCCAATTGCCCTGTTTCGTTTAAAGCTTCTGCCTTAAGCAATACGATATCGCCATAGCGTAAAAAATACTGTCTGTCGGCACTTGACCATCCCGATGCATTTTTCCATTTGTAAGCAAAAGCCACATTATTGGGTAGAGGATTGTCATCACTTGGCTGATCTATACCATAATATTCATCAATCCATGAAACGTTCTCCATTAACACAGAAGCATTTTTTCGGATATCGTCACCTTCTGAATCAAAGGCGGCTATTAAATCTTGAGAAGGTGTTACAAACTTTCTCCAATCATCCCCACTTATTGAAGGTGGCAATAACATTTGTGGGCCCCAGTTACCATCAGAACCTGCAATCCATTGTGCTTCAAGTATCGACTCATCGTTATTAAAATGTGCACCATCAAACAGGTGAGTATAATCTATCAGTCTATAATTTGCAGCACTTTTATCAAGCTCTTCAATACATTCAAGCACCTTGGCATAATCCGGGTTCGGCTTTTGTGCATACGCCTTTGCTAACAATGCCCATGCTGCACCAGCTGTAGCACGTGCTTTATTTACATTGGCATCTGATCCATAGGTATCTGGTAAAAGTTGACTTGATTCCTCTAAATCTGTAATAACTTGTGCAAATACCTCTGTTGCCGTTGAACGCGGGATATTCACTTTTGAAGCATCTGTAGAGTTAGTTACCTGAAGTACTAAAGGTACACCTCCGTATAGATTTACCAGATTGTAATAATGAAATGCACGTAAGAATAACGCTTCTCCAATAATTTCATTTTTTCTTTCTTCGGTTAACAAAGGATCTGTAACATCGTGAATACGTTCCAATACTATATTCGCCTTTAATACGGCGTTATAAATATTAGACCAACTTTGATAGACTTTTTCGTTTGTTGCAGATATATCTAAATAATCTACCTCATAAAAAAATGGGTTATCGCCACCTGCATAGTGATTATCTGAGCGAACATCTTGAAACTGTACATTATTCCATACATACGCATCAGATTGAAATGATTCGTAAGTACCAGTTAGAGCTGCCTCTATTTGACTTAATTTATTGTAGGCATTAGCAGTTGTTTCTTCCGAGATTGGCTTAAGATCCAGAAAGTCGTTACACGACGAGGCCGAAACGCCAATAACTAATGCTAATATATATTTATGTAATTTCATATTGCTTGTATTAATGGGAGAATAATAAGTGTATTAAAATTGCTACTAAATATTCTCGTAGTAATGAAGATTAAAATGTAACATTCAAACCAAAAATATAATTTCGCGTTTGCGGATAAGTACCATAATCAATTCCTTGCATGGTATTAGAACCTCCAAAAGCATTTACCTCAGGATCGAAACCACTGTAGTTTGTAAAAGTGAGTAAGTTTTCACCGGTTGCATAAATTCGCACATTACTAAGGTTTATTTTTGATAGTAAACTCTGTGGCAAATCGTAACTTAAACTAACCGTTTTTAATCTTAGGTAAGAAGCATCTTCAATAAAGCGGGTTGAGATGCGCGAATTATCAGTATTTGCCCAACTTGCTCTTGGAATATCTGTAACATCACCTGGCTCTCTCCATCTATTGTTAACAGTTGCAAGCTGATTTTTAGGATCAATCATACCCTCCGAATCAATTCGCGTAGCATTAAGCATATCATTACCATGTGCACCTTCAAAGAAAATATTTAAGCCAATTCCTTTATAACTTAAAGTATTACTAAAACCATAAAAGAAATCAGGATTCGCATTTCCTATCACAGTACGATCATCGGCTGTTGGGTTAAAAGTACTCTCACCATTACTATCTAAGTAATAGGCATTTCCTGTTTCAGGATCTACACCTCCCCATACATAACCATACAAAGTACCTAAGGGCTGTCCTTCTTCTAACAAGATGGCTTCTCCTCTTCCTGCAACATTACCCATTGGTAAGCTTTTTACTACCAAGTTTGTAACTTCATTTCGGTTAAACGAGATATTAAAGCCTGATGTCCACTTTATTTCTTTATCTATATTGGTTGTATTCAAGCTAAACTCAAGACCTTTATTTTCAAGGTTTCCGATATTCTGAAGAGCAGAAGTATAACCCGTACTTGTAGGAAGTGGGGCATCCAATAATAAATCGCGAGTTTTACGCAAATAAGCATCTGCCACAAATTGAATTCTTCCGTTAAATACATTTATATCTAATCCAATATTTGTTTGCTCTGATTCTTCCCATTTTAAGGATTTGTTATCCATTGTTTGAGGATAAGTTCCGGGCATTAAACTACCTCCAATTGGGTAATTGTTAGAACCTACAGTTCCGTAGTGGGCATAATTTCTAATTTGATCGTTACCTACAATACCCCAACCAGCTCTTATCTTTAAATCATTTAAAAATGAAATATCTTGCATAAATGATTCCTGAGATATACGCCATCCTGTTGAGAATGAAGGGAAGTAACCCCATCTGTTATCCTCACCAAAAACACTAGATGCATCCGCTCTAAAGTTGGCTGTGATAAGGTATTTATCTGCAAAGCCATAATTTAATCGACTCAAATAAGAAACGTTTGATTTTTCTGCTTTGGTATTTCCTGCACTCGATATGATTGAACCTCCATTTGTGGTTGTAATGCCATCACTAGAAAAATTCTCTGTAGTAATGTATGCATTCTCCCAAAGGTATTTCTGAATAACATTACCTGCTAAAGCTTCAATATTATGATTTCCGATTTTTTTGTTAAAACTAAGGATATTCTCAGTCATCCAATAGCTTGATCTATCCGTATTATTAGTTCCAATTCCGGTTTTAGCACGACCATAACTGGTGCGGTAAGGATCTAAAAAGTAATCGTAAACACCATTACTATTGTCTACTCCAAAATTACTTTTGAAGTTAAAATCTTTAAGAAACTGTATTTTAACATACATATTACCTAAGAAACGCTCGCTGTTATATTCGCGCTCAGATCCATCGGTACTTGCCACAGGATTTTCCCAGTTTTGAAATGGATTACTCGTAAAAGTACCATCTTCGTTATAAATACCAATTACCGACGGTGTATTTAAGGCTCCTGTTAAAACACCACCTTGGTTCACTGCATTGTTATCGTTTACATCAACATCGCGATACTTTGTATAAGCAATTCGAGTTCCAACAGACAACCAATCATTTACCTCTTGATCTAAATTAATTTTAAAGTTAGCACGATCCATCTCCGAGCTTCTAACGGCACCCTTTTGCTGAACCCATCCTCCAGAAACGTAATAAGACGTTTGGTCACTTTTACCAGACATAGATAACTGATAATTTTGAGATGCGCCTCGCTGAAAAATCTCGTTTTGCCAATCGGTGTTCTTATTGTATTTGTTCCAATCCGTTGACTGTCCCATCTCGGTCATTAAATCTCTATACTGCTCACCATTTAATACATGTAGAGTATTCCATACTTCAGAGAATCCGGTATATGCATCAAAAGTTACTGTTGGTTTACCTGTAGTTCCTTTTTTTGTTGTAATTAAAACAACTCCATTGGCACCTTGCGATCCGTAAATAGCGGCTGAAGAGGCATCCTTCAGCACCGTAATGGTTTCCACATCAGCCGGATTGATAGATCGCGTATCACTGGTAGGTATACCATCTATTACATATAGTGGCTCACTACCTGCCGTAACAGAGTTTGTACCACGCACTCTAATACTTAAACCTTGCGATGGTTTACCAGAACTTGAAGCTACACGAACACCTGCAGCTCTACCTTGAATTAAGGACCCTAATTGTGTATTTGGTCGCGACTCTAATTCTTCGGCTCCTACCAAAGCAACAGCTCCGGTAATATCCTTCTTCTCTTGCGTTCCATAACCTACAACCAAAACTTCATTTAGTCCGTGAACCTCATCAAGCAACACAACATCAATAGTAGTTTGATTAGTCCATACCACTTCTTGACTTTGCATACCTATAAAACTATACACAATAACGCTCTGTGTATTTCCCTCTACGCTAAGCGCATATTTTCCATCCATATCCGTAATTGTCCCAAGCATTGATCCCTTCACTTGAATTGATACGCCTGGAATAGGATTTCCATTTGTATCGGATACTGCACCACTCAATTTGGATTGCTGAGCAGCTACGCTACTGGACACAATCAACCCCAACACTGTACATAAGAGGAGTTTATAATATCCCCTTCTAAGAATTTTACTCATAAAAAATAAATATTTAGATATTTAATACTATAGACTAATTAACACTCACCTTAAATGTAGATCCATCTATTATCACCAAATACAAACCTGGCTCATCTACTTCCACTGCATATTTTGTATCTGCTGTTGTTACCTTATTAACTAATGCTCCTGCCATGTTATACACCAATACTTGTGTCATATCTGTTATGCCAGCAACCATAATTCGCTTGCTATTTGCGTAAACCTTATACTGCTCTGAATTATTTGCACTTACCTGAGTAGAAGTTAAAGGAAGAGATAGTGTTGTATTACCACTAATAGAGCCATCGCTGGCTACTGTGAAAGAAAGGTTGGCATCATCAGCATAATAATAAAGTGTATTAATGGCTTGCCAACCAATTGTTTTCATATGTGGGTTCCAACTGTAATCAGCTGGAGCAACATTATGAAATGTACATTGCCAAGTCCATACTCCATCTTCTTTTAATAATGATCCGTTATCTCTACCTAACTCTCCGGTATACATTGGGTACCACCAATCTCCATCATATAAAGTACCATCATCATTTCCAGCCCAACAAAACACATTCGTTTCGTTATTATCATCCACATTATTGGTTAAAGCTCCTGCTTGATTATCGATCACTTTTAGCGTAACACTATATTGTGCATTTGCAGTTACGATGCATAATAACATCATCAGACCTAGTAGTAGTTTTTTCATTTCATTTTCTTTTAATTCCAGATGCATATACAATGCATACATAGATGATTTAACCTATCAATCTTTGGAATGTAAAGAGAATTGAAAAAAAGAGGAATTGCGAAGCTAGGGACTCAAAAAGTGGATAAATACAAACACCCAAATACTAATAACCACTAATATACAGGCGATTACAAAAATAAGCCTATTCTAAAAAAGTGGACTATAAATGAGTTAATTAGTTAACAGATATTAACAGAATTGTTAATTTTTAATCCATTGACACATGGGTTGCATCAATTTTCATTACCATTTCTTCAAATGAATCTCGATCGCCTTTAGCCATATTTTTGAGCTTTGCCCTGTAGTTGTAAATGGTATTTACAGAGTAGCGAAGTAACTTTGCTATACGAGAGCTATCCTTAATCCCTAATCGAATTAGAGCAAAAACCCTTAATTCAGTTGTTAAGGCTTCTTTATTCTTTAGTATAATTTGATCTTCATCATTGAGCAAGGCATTAATCGCTTCAACAAAGTGCGGAAATATATGTAAAAATGTACTGTCGAAATTATGGTAAAACTCTTTTACCTCTGCAGCTAGTAATTTATTAGATTTTGAAGAAGCTAATAAGGCTTGAACCTTTTGATTTGTAATTTGCTTGTATACATTTTTGTTGTAGCTATCGAGCTTATCAATATAGTTAGAGCAAATGGTAAGAAAGTTTGCTATATAATATTCCTTAACAAGGTTTGCTTCCTTTAAATCATCATTCACTTCTTGTAACTGTATATTAATTTGCTGTAAATCTTTATTTAATTGCTTTTGATAAAGATTAGATTCATGTTGCTTTGCCTGCGCCTTACGAAGCGTACGCAACTGAAGATAACCTATAAATAGCGAGAGTATAAAAAGTAGCGACAGGAAACTAATGATGATTAAGAAATTTTGCATTTTGGCTCGTTGTTCTTCTCCCCTAATATAGTAGGCCTGATTAATTACAGGTAGAATATTAGAAATAAGGGTAAAACGCAGCCTCGAATTATAAAAGGATGCATCATCGTATGCTACTTTTATAAAGTTATAAGCCAATTCAACTTCCCCCTCTTTGTGTAAAATCAAGGCTAACTCGGTAAGCGATGCATTGTCTTTAATGGCCGATCTGATATCTGATATGGCAGAAAGTATTAAATACTTTTTTCTTTGCGCAGTATTATTTTGCAACTGATAGATTAAAGAACGCTCAAAGGTTATTAAGGAGTATCTCCTACTGCCCATTTTAGCCTTCGATAAACGAATATCATTAATTTGCATACACTTTTCTAACTCCCTTTTATCGCGGTATTCCTTTTCTTTAATCGACAGCAATTCTTCTGAATCACTACCTAATAAAGGAATAAGTGAGTCTGTATAGTTTTGGGCAATTGCAGCATACTTTTGATAGTTATCATTTAGTGGGCTATATACACTAAGATCCGTGAATATCTTAATGTTATCTTGATAATAGTCTATTAATTGCTCATCCTCAAAATTAGCTGCATTTACTTTATTAAGCATTTCTATGGCCTCGTAATATCGCCCAGAACTTGCCAAAATATTAGTCAAACGCAAACGCGAATAGTCAATTAATTTAGAACTGTTAATCGATTCAGCCAATTGAAGGTTTTGCTTGATATAATGCTGTGTTGAATCATAAGAGTATGCTTCATATTCTTTAATCAATTGATTATTTATATAAAATAACTCTTCGCCTTGTAAGTTTCTTTCTTTAATAAGCTTAGTAAAATTTTCTAAACGATTTTCCTTTTGTGCGTCATAGGCTGGTCTCTTATTGATGTCTGTTTTCAACACATTCATAAGCGAATCTAACTCTGATGCATTAAGGATAAATGGCGTAAACAGAAATACAATTAGTGTATAGATATTTTTCATAACAACTTAATAACATTAAAGGCCATTTTAAGAATGATAAAACGACAAGCAGTTCTTAACTAGAGATGATTCTAAAACAAATAAAACTAAATATTTTAAATTTTAATCTTAGGCAGTAAAATAATTGAAGAAATATAGATACTATTTAAACATTCAATCCACTTTATTTAAAACAACACAATCTCCTTAAGACTTCTTTAACAACCCTTTAACTCCCTGAAAAGCAAACCATCATCCACTTTATTGTTCCCTAAGTTTTTATTCAGCTAACTGTATCAATAGATTTGTTAACAATCGTTAACCTACTGATAACTATGAGTAACTAGTCCCTTATTCTACAATACTATCTACTACCAGTTACTAATTGACTGGCATTATTAATTAAAATAAAATCACTATGAAAAAAAACAAAAAAACACTACTTAAAAAAGGCCACATTCTATTGTTGTCATTGTTACTCTTATGCCTAAATGCTAACATAAAGGCTCAGTATATTCATACCAACGGTACTAAGATTGTTGACGCCAATGAAAATGATATCTACTTTAACGGAATGAACCTCGGCAACTGGCTACTATGGGAAGGGTACTTAATGATGGGTGATTTCAATTATAGAACCCACACACAGTTTTTAAATAGCTTATCAACCGCATTTGGTAACGATATGGATAAGGCCAAAGAGTTTGAGCATCAATGGCGCATGAATTATGTAACTGAACAAGCCATTGCAGATTTATCTTCCCTTGGGTTTAACTCTGTAAGAGTTCCTTTTCATTATAATTTATTCTGGGATGGAACAGCTGTAAAAAATGATGGCTTTCAATACTTTGATCACCTCATTCAATACTGCAAAAAATATAATATTTATATTTTATTAGATATGCATGCAGCGCCCGGCTATCAGAATCCTGGCGACCACGCTGATAATATTAACTCTAATGCTAGTCAACCAAGAGAAACTGTAAAGTTTTGGGACGATGATAATGTGCAAATCGCAAGCATGGTATGGAAACACATAGCAAGTTACTATAGCGATGAACCTATCATATGGGGTTACGATTTAATAAATGAACCTGTTCCTCAACCTGGTCGAGAATTTGAGCTATTAGCCTCAATGGTTAGCATGAGAAATGCAATTCGGGAAGTTGATAACAACCACATTATTGTTGCTGAAGGTAGCTGGTGGGGTTCCGATATGGCTAAATTAGATTGGAATAATACACAAGTACAAAGTACATCAGGTATTTCAACAAGATGGGATGACAATATGGTATATCAAACACACCATTATTCCACAGATGTATCTCAATTAGATAGCCGATTAAGCTTGTGCAATAGCCTAAACGTACCATTAATTTTAGGTGAATATGGAGAAAGCGATATGCACAACCTCAGAAACATGACCGATTGGTGTGTAAACAATAATGTAGATTACTTCCCATGGTCATTTAAAAAAATGTCTCACGATAAGTGCCTTTGGACCATTGAACCCAACAATGCATATGAAGAACTAAAAAATGCAATTAATTCTAATTCGGAAGGACCTGCCGATCTTTATAACAACATGATTGATTTTTGCAATAATAATATTGCAAATGGATCACATGGCTTAATTTGGGATCAATCTTTTTACGATGCGGTGAAACCTAGCACTCCTCCTTGTACAATTGATGTACCTAGCACATTCACAGCAAGTGACATATCTGCTACTTCTATTAGCCTAACATGGATAGATGCAAGTGATGAAGATGGTTATATTATTACTTGCTCTAACGGAGAAAATGTGGAGCTTGAGCAAGATTTAACAACATACACTTTCTCAAATTTAAGCGAGTCCACCAACTATACGTTTACTATAGTTTCATTTAACTCAGACTGCACAAGTTCTGATGTTACAACAACTGCCAAAACAATATGCTCTGGAAACCAAAGCCCATACTTAGGCAGTCCTGCGCAAATTCCAGGTATAATCGAAGGCGAAAACTTTGATATTGGATGTTCTGCTTATTATGAGTTATCAGACCACAACCATGGAATTAACTATAGGGATGAGAATGTTGACATAACGGAAGGATATAACGGGTCCTATGCAATTGGTTGGATAGAAAATGGCGAATGGCTTGAATACACCATAGATGTACAAAGTACCAACACCTATAAGATAGAATATACTGTTGCTAGTCCTGAAGAAACTGGAGAAATTCAATTGCAAATAAACGAAAACACCATAACAACAATGGATGTTCCGAATACTGGAGCCTGGGATGCGTGGGAAACTAAAAGCAAAACAATAAATCTTAATGCCGGTACCCAAGTTATTCGCTTGGTTTTTAATGGCGCATTAAATTTTGATAAGCTTAACATCTCAAAAGACCAGCCCTCTTATCTAGATAGCCTAACAATAGAACCATTAGAAAGCACAATCTACCTTGGAGAAAGCATTCAGTTGGAAGCAAAAGGATATGATCAAAACGGCAATGAAATTGCAGTTTCAGAAATATGGGAACTTGCGAATGGCAACATCAGTTCTGATGGCTTATTCGTGGGAGAGGAAATCGGAACATACACTATTAAAGCCAGTGTTGAAGATATATATGCCAATTGCATAATAACTGTTGTTGAAAAACCAACTGATCAAAGCGCAATATTAATTGAAGCCGAAGATTATTTTGAGATGTCAGGTATTCAAACAGAAAACACCAGTGATATTGGAGGTGGACTAAATGTTGGATGGATTGATAATGGTGACTGGATGGGATACCATGTTAACATACCAAGCACAGGTATCTATACCATTGAATATAGAGTGGCTAGTGAGAACGGCGGAGCTGAGTTTCAGCTTGAAGAATTTGGTGGAGGAACGGTTTATGGAACAATCTCCGTTCCTAAAACGGGTAATTGGCAAAGCTGGACAAGCGTTTCTCATGATGTTACATTAAATGCTGGTAATTTAGAATTAGCAATAGCCGTAACAAAATCTGGCTTTAATTTTAATTGGATGAAGATTATGCCAAGCGAACTAAAAAATGGAGCAATATCTGCGTCGGCACATACCATAGAACATACTAACTTTGAAATTTATCCAAATCCTGCTACACATAGGATTAACATAAAAGGATTATCTGAAGTAACTCAACTTGAAGTTTACAATTTAACTGGAAATAAGGTTGCTCAGCATTTTGGAAATAGCATTGATCTGAGCTCTTTACAAAATGGCATTTATATCCTGAGATTTACTTATAACGGAGAAGCGTACTTATTTAAATTTATCAAGAAATAAATACTGAAATAACCCTAGAAAATTAGATCAAATGTTAATTGGAGTTAAAACGACTTGTACTTAATTTTATGGCACACACTTTGCAATATTCCATATCGAAGAGCAAGAGAGTTTTTCATAGATTAGGTTAGGGTTTAGGTTATAAGATTGGAACGCTTCTAAAGCGTTCCAATTTTTAAGAAATCCGCTTTAAACAGACATAAGAAGTTTTTTTTCATAGATTAGGGTTTAGGTTAAGAAAAAGGGATGCAACAACGGTTACATCCCTTTTTTTGTGCAAAAATTTTGAACCGTTATTTAAGTACTATAGTTTCTTCTAATTGCTTAGCAGCACCCAATCTTTCGCTTAATGCTCCAGGAGAAGCATTACCAACAATTACTTTATAGGCACCTTTACGCCAAACTTTTTCACCATCGGTATTTACCACTTTCAAATCGTCTGATTCTATTTCGAAACTTACGTTTTGTGTTGCGCCCTTCTTTAGAGAAATACGTTTAAAAGCCTTTAAGCTTGTATGCGGTATATTTCCTGTTACTTCAACCGGACTCACATACAATTGCACAACCTCATCAATATCGTAATCGCCTGTATTGGCCACATCAATACTTATATTCAGCACATCGTTCTTCTTTATCTTAGCTGTACTTACTTTTAAATCATTCAAAACCGTTTCTGAGTAAGTTAATCCAAATCCAAATGGAAACATTGGCTCTTCAGTCATGTATTTATAAGTGCGGCCTTTCATTGAATAATCATCATAGCTCGGAAGTTGGGCAACATTCTTAGGGAATGTAATTGGTAAGTGTCCACTTGGCGATACATCTCCAAATAAAACATCTGCCACAGCATTTCCTCCTTGCTCACCTGGATACCAAATCTGCATTATCGCATCGCAATGCTCCTCAATTCCCTCAAGGGAAACCGGGCTACCACTTGCAATTAATAACACCAAAGGGCCTTTTTTCACTTTGGCAATTTGCTGCACATAATCAATCTGATTTTGTGGTAATCTTAAATCTACCTTATCACCAATATTTCCAGAAGCAATGGCATCCACCTCTTCTCCTTCAAAATCGGCAGTTAAACCAACCACACAAATGGTAACATCCGACTCGGCAGCCACATTAGGGGCCCAGTTTTTGGGGTTAATATTTTTTTGGAATGGCAATGCTCCCGAACGATAATTTAATGAACTACTTAAAGAAACAGCATCGGCAACCCCTTCAAGAACTGTTACTAGGTTAGGACTTACTCCATAATAACTACCAATTAACATATCGGCAGAATTGGCAAAAGGACCTGTTACATAAGGAATCTTAATATCCTTTGATAAAGGCAATGTATTATTACTATTCTTTAAAAGTACAATAGATTTTTGGGCAACCTCACGCGCTAAGGCAACATTGGCTTCACTATGAATGTGCTCTTTCCCAACCTTAAAATAAGGGTGGTCTAAATCCTTATCCATCAAACCTAATTTATAACGCGTGCGAAATAATTGAGAAACAGACTCAGTTATTTCTTCTTCGGTAATCAAACCTTGTTCTACTGCTTTGCTGAGGCTTTTATAAGTTCCTCCACAATTTAAATTGGTACCCGCTTTAACAGAAACAGCCGCAGCTTCGGCAGGCGTTTTTACGTATTTTAGTTTATTCCAAACACCACTAATGGCACCACAATCGGAAGTTACGTATCCATTAAAACCCCACTGATCGCGCAAAATATCACTTAATAACAGTTTGCTTGCACTGGCCGGAACGCCATAAACTGCATTGTACGCCGACATAACACCTTCAACTTTGGCCTCTTTTACAAGCGCTTCGAAGGCAGGCAAATAAGTTTCGTATAAATCTTGCTTATTGGGTTCGGCATTAAAATGATGACGGTCTGCTTCGGGACCCGAGTGAACAGCGAAGTGCTTGGCACAGCCTGCTGATTTCAGAAACTTAGGATCATCTCCTTGCAATCCCTTCACGAAAGCAACGCCCATTTGAGCCATTAAAAATGGATCTTCGCCATAGGTCTCTTGCCCTCTTCCCCAACGCGGATCGCGAAAGATATTTACATTGGGCGTCCAAAAAGTTAAACCCGCATATTTGCTATGGTTTCCCATTTCTTGATTAATAATATACTTGGCACGTGCTTCAGTAGAGATTGCCGATGCTACACGATTTGCCAACTCAGGATCAAAAGTTGCTCCTAAGCCAATGGCTTGTGGATATATGGTAGCTTTTCCATTACGTGCAATTCCGTGTAAAGCCTCGTTCCACCAATCGTAGCTCTTTACATTCAGGCGTGGTATTTCGGGACTCGAATTTACCATCTGACTAATTTTTTCTTCTAAAGTCATTTGACTAACGAGTAACTCAACCCGTTCTTCAATGGGTAAGTTAGGATCCATATAGGACAAATCAAGCTCTTGTGCTTTTAATAATTGTAATGAGCCAAATACAAATAGTACGAAGGCATAAACAATAGATTTTTGATTGTACATCTGCGAATAGTTTTTGCTCATAATTAAACCCCATGGCTACGATAAGCAAATGAAATATTTAATCATGAAATGTTTCCCTCAAAAGTATTATATTGACATCCCGATTTAACATTTTATCACTGAACAATAACTAGTCAGCTCATAGATAAAGCTAGTCTAACGCTACTCTTAAAGCCTATAAAATGATTGATACAGCAAGCATCAAATTAAATAAAATACTACAAACCAAATATTTAACCAAAACACCACTGTTATTAGTATTATTTATCACTCTATTTAGCCACTACTCAGATGCACAATCTAATATTGATTCATCCAAAGTGAAATTAGAAACAGAACTGAAGGCTTCCATAAGTAATATTAACAGCACACCCAATCAATCGTATCGAGAATTGAGCCAGTTATTAACAACTGCAAAAAGCAAGTACGATTCAATAAATACCATCAAATGCCTAATTGGCCTAAGCGATATTGACAGATTTAGGGGAAACTACGAAACGGCCTTTGATAACTTATGGGAAGCCCAATTAAATGTTAGTTCAAACACCCCTAAGAGTTATATCATCACCATAAACCGAAACCTTGGTATTTTATACAACATTTTTAATAAAGAAGTTAAAGCACTGCAACACTTTGAATATGCCTTGCGCTTAGCCAAAGAAATTGAAAATGATCATTTCACTTCGCAAATTATCTCTACCTATTTTAGCATCGCCACACTTTATATGGATAAAAAGCAATATGATGTTGCGTTTAGTTACCTCGATTCATGCAGCTACAACAAGCCAAAGGACAAACACTTGCCGTATGTTGATGCCAATAAAGGATATATTTATTTACAGTTTGGGCGTTACCACCGATCTAAAACACATTTATATAAATCGCTTCAATATTTAGGTAAAAACGAAGAAAAGTACAAAACAGTGATATACTCTTTTCTGGGAGATTTGAAGGTTGCAAAAGAAGAGGTAGACAGTGCTTTATTTTATTACCACAAGAGTTTAGATATAATGGAAAGTTATGGTGCATATGTAGAAATTAAACCTGAGCTATATCTTAAAATATCAGAAATCTATAAACAAAAAGGCTTAATGAATAAAGCCTATAGTAATTTATTAGCCTCAACCCATGCAGCTGACAGCTTGTTTAATTTAACCAACAAACGCAACCAAAACCTTTTTGAAGTTAAAAACAGATATAAAGAGACCATTAATAAAAGAGAAAATCAGATTAATGCCCAGAACTTAATTATTAAATCGAAAAACTCTTCTCGACTTCAGTGGCAACTGATTTCTCTACTTTTGATACTTAGTGGTTTTGTGGTTTATCTGCGTTACCGCCACCAAAGCAAAATTAAAAACATAACGGTTAAGCAAGAATTGGAAAAGGAAAAAAGTAATGCCATACTCGAACTTAAAAATAAAGATTTAACCAGCAATGCCTTGCAAATGCTAGAGAAAGAGCAAGCAGTGAATGAGCTATTGAATATTATAAAGCAAGATTTGCCATTAAAGTATAAGGAATTACAGCACAAACATCTGAATCAGAAAAAGAATTTATGGAACGATTTTGATGTAAGATTCAAAGAAATTAATGATCGCTTTTACGAAGAACTGCAGAAAAAGCATCCTGAACTTACTTTTACAGAACAGAAACATTGCGCATTGATAAAACTTAATTTTGACAGTAACGAAATGGCACAGATACTCAACATCTCATTACAAAGTGTGCATACATCGCGCTATCGCATCCGAAAAAAAATAGGATTGGCGCACGAAGAAAAGTTGAGTACATACATGACCAATATTGGTGGAGCCAAATAACTAAAGTAGGATTTTGCATAACGAACATCACTGTATGTTTAGCTTAAACAACATTCTATTTATCAACCCGGATAACACCTTAAAAAAGGTGATTTCTTCACCTTTAATTATTATTGATAATCAGACACATACAAGGAGGTAAAATTCCATACCTATGCAGTTTTTTTTCCTTACCTATGGAATTTTCTTTCCATAGGTAAGGAATATTTGCGCGATACCTATAAAAATTTAGCTACAATAGCTTTAAAGGAAAATTGCTTGCATATAGGAATCAAAAATATGCTAAATGTATTATCTATACCGAATAAATGTACCTAATTACCATCCCTTTATAGTTATGTTAATAATATATAAATCTAATGTCAGCAGAATAGATATTTTACGAATGACTAAAAATATATTATGATTAACATTGCACACCATTACATTTTATTATAATATTGCGACCTAAATAAAAAGCAAACACACATCCAATTTATAATTCCACAATAAAGCCCTGTTGCTCTATTAATAAAATAGGGTAAGAAGCTTGTTTAAACTATTTAACTCCTAAACATTTAATTATAACATATGAATATGAAAACTTTAAAACTAGCTGGCCTTGCATTTATAGCCCTTGCATTATGTACAGTATCCTGTAAAAAAGATGACCCCAAACCTGGAGAATCAGGATCGAGCTTATTAACAGGTGGCCGAAGTAACAAATACTGGCCAATTCATGAAGCTAACAAAGGAGGCTATATAGACAAGGACGGTAACGTAAAAACTCTAGAATTCGAATTCGCACAACATTTTAGCTATGACATGGCTGCCGTTTCTAAAACACGCGAGATTACCGAAAAAACAGAGTATAACGATGTTGTTAGTACATTTTGGGATTATAACAATAGTAAAGAAACTGAGTACTATGGTTATTATAGAAATAATGATAACATTAAGCACTACAATAAGAATGGTGACAACCTAAATGATTCTGACCTCTATGATAATTATTATATTCTAGTGCCATATTATACTGAAGAAACAAGCACAACAGAAGTGTATGGCTATATTAACCATAATCTAGAACCTGTTATTGATTATAAATACAGAGAAGCATATGAATTTTCTAAAAATGGACTTGCACTCACGTACAGCAACGGTAAGGTACAATACATTGACAAACAAGGGGTAAATATAGGAGATACCTATTCTTACGCTAGTGAATTCTATGACAATTTAGCATTTGTAAGAGAAAGTAATGAGGATAGTTATAAATGTATAGAATATAAAGGAAATACATTTAATGTCAAATTTACCCTAAATTCAGATTTTAGATATCCTAATTCATTTCATGGGGGATTATCGCATGTTGAGACAGAGGATTATAAAATTGGATTTATTAATAAAGAAGGTGCTATTGCCATCCCTGCTATTTACGAGGAGGCAGGGTCTTTTAACGATGGCTTGACCTACTTTACTAAAAATGGTAGTGATTATGGTTTTATGGATTCAGAAGGCAATGTAATAATAGAACCTAGTTATAGTGATGCATGGCAGTTTGTAAATGAACTTGCTCCTGTAAAACAAGGTAACAAATGGATATTCATCAATAAAGAAGGTAACCAAGCTGTTGATGGACGATATGAATACGCAATGTGGTTTAACGAAGGATTAGCGCCTGTTTTAGAGGATGGCTACTGGGGATTCATAAATACAAAAGGTGAATACTCCATTAATCCTCAATTTAAATATGCTTATCCATTTATTAATGGATTAGCTGAAGTCGAATTTTCAAATGGATGGGGCTACATTAACAAAGAGGGTAAAACTGTATGGAAGACAGAAAGTTCATTATATTTTAACTTGAAATCCGCTAAAGATATCAAAGCTAAAGGAATGGCAACTTTAAAGCGATTATTAGCCAAATAGCACAGGCTTCTTAAAATATTCGAAAGGGGTTATGGACTATGTCCATAACCCCTTTCTCACATACATAACACAATGTTATTAGCCAGTTGGCTAACAACGACACTATACAACAAAAGATGTTTATTTTACCAATTGTACATCTGGCATAACAAAAGACTTATCCCAAAATGCCTCATCGGGCCCATATAAACGTAACCAAACGTATGGTTTCTTTCCTTCTGTTGGAACCCAATTAGACTCTATGCCTTTAGGCGCTTCCGGACCAAAATATACATCAACACTGCCATCCTCATTCATTTGCATATCCGGGGTATTAAATAAACCCAGACCAGAACGTTCCATTTCATTATCGATAAATGCCCAAGTAACATCATCATATACTGTTACAGACCAAAACTGCTTGGCTGGTATATCCTTAGGAATAGTTATTTTATACAAGTTACCTGCCTCTAAAGCATTACCCGCATCATCGGCAGTTGGCGCTAAATATACAGTAGCGGGACGTTCTCCTAATTTTTTAGGATAAAGAGTAAAGAAACTCCATGCAGCAGCACGTTTATCTAATTGAATTTGATCTTCTGATACAAATTCAAAACCATCAGCATTATCTGATCGCATCACAAAACTCCAGTTTCTATCTTCCCAATACAATCCATCTGTATGATGTTGATCTACTAAATTGTGCATATAAGCATAAGCATCCTTAGCAGCCATATCAAAGATCTCTTTCATGCGCGGAGTTGGATTAAAAGGTTTTCCTTTTTCAATACCAATAGAGGCCAACATCCCCATCATCACTTTATCCCTTTCAAGAACTGGCTCCACACTAAAAATCGCATGAATATCTTCCAAGGCTCTATAATCATATCGCGGAAGCGTATTTAATTTATGAGGTATTCCATCAACAAATTTTGTTTCTGTGGTTTTATCTCCCAAATAATACATTTTCATACTTTGCGTGTAGGCATAAGCATCTTCATCGGTAGCATTTTTCCCTCGTATTGAACGAAAAACAAGCGCCAAACGATAGGTAGTAGATTGCACGGGAATATAACCCGATGCTGGAATAGGACCATTGTAATTGGGCGGTATTAACAGATACTTCCCTCCTTTTCCTTTGTCGGCTCCCGAAGGGCCAACACCTGCAATTGTTGATTGCCATGCATCAACAACTTGACCGTATAAACTTGCCTTTTTACTTACGGCTGGAACCTCTAAAACAACGGGACCATTGCGTAAATCAGTATAAGCGGTGATATATGGTGTTGCCGTATTTGCTGTGATGGCTTTATGAATAGATAATGCCGGCTTTGAATAGGCTACAACCACATTATCGTCTACCCCAGGTACATCTAAAAATCCTTCGCGCAAGCGATAAATAGCCGTTGCAGGAGTAGCCCAAACCACGGCTTCAAAAGCACGTTGGTAGGCTACTTGTTCCTCAATGGAATTGAATTTATTATTGGTAGAACTTTCTTTAGTATCTCTTGTCTGCTGACAACTACTAAGCCCCATTAAAATGACTAATAGCGTTAAGCTTATATTTTTCATATCCATAATGTATAATTTAATGAGCAACCCTAATAAATAATCTGATTTAGTTCATCCTAACCATTTGAGGGAATTGATAGCTTAAATCAATAACCTCTTGCTTAGGCTCATACATTCTTAAAATCAGATAGAAATTTCCTTCTGGAGCAGGCAACCAGTTATCGGTATTTTCTGGCTTTTTATTCTGAAGAATGATATCAAACGATCCATCTTCATTTCTTTTTAGTGCTTCAGACTCAGAGCTAAACTTATAACGATTTAACTCATTATCAACAAATAATTTATTGGTAGCATCGTAAAGAGTTAAGGACCAGAAAGAATTTACTGGAGGTTCTTTATCAAAGTGAATTTTATAATTATTTACACCCAATGCAGGTTTGTTATCACTATCGGTGAATCGGATTGGATACATGGCTTCTTTTTCGCCCTGCCCACCTAAATATGGACCTGCAATTAATGAACGGAAAGAGAAATCGTACCCGTAATTATCTAGCTTTAATGCTACATTCCAACCATTATTAACAAACGAAGACGAATACATTGAAGCTAAAATAGCTAATGGTCCATCAACTGCAGCTTCTTTTAATCCTCTTAAACGATGCTCGTTAAGCTCCGACTCATGAAATTTACCATCTTTAATACCAATGCGCTCTAATTGTCCCACTAAAGATTTATCATCCGCTAGTATTTCGTTTTGACTCATTGCAAAAGCAAGGTATTTATAAAAACGTAAAGAGTCTGTTACAGGATACTCAGGCATGGCAGGTAAAGTAGTAGTTTTAACCACATTACGCTTACCAGCAAATTCACTTAAAGATTTTAACACAAACTGATCTTGCAAACCATGTACCTTTGCAACATCCTCACCTTCGAGTACGTGTACTCTACCCCAAAGCCATACTTTCTTTGTATTTGATGTTACTGTTTTTGTAACGCCTTTAGGTAACTTACCCTTCCAACCCGGAGGCACAAGAGCCACTTTTTGAGCTTTTGTACCCGTATTTCTTTTTCCAATATACTCGGTTAAATTGTGGTACATATCAAAAACATTTACCACATAATATCGTCCATCTGTATCTGGAGTTTCTAATATGTAAGGCTCCGTTAAATCAACAACTGCACTCATATAATAAGTATCGTTATTGGCTGTAGGCATATCCTTATCGTCTGCTGTAGGTAACCTTCTGGCCCAACCTATTTCGTTTAATGGTGCACGATAACTGGTTTGTGGCTTAGGGTTAGGCACATCGATATATTCGCGCATAGCTTGTTCCATACGCACCATTGCATAACCCCACTCATATGCCAAGGTACCTATTGATTTGGCATCAGCATAATCGCCCATGGCTGCTATTTCAAGATTTGGCGCTACACTAATTATCGGATCTTTTTGTGCAATTACAGTATTCATAATGGCTTTTTTAGGATCTGAACTGCTTTTACAGCTTTCAGTTTTAGGTGAACACGATGCTAGTAATGCAAGCAATATAGCACTTGAATAAATTATATTTTTAAAACGCATAATTTCTCTTATTTTAATTTCTAAAAATAACACCTCCTTACATGGGGTATTGAAATAGGATAAAGGGTTTAGTTTTAGTATAAAGTATTAAGACATAAGTATAAAGATTTCTAATTTTAGCATTATTTGCAGATGAAGTAATTCATGATGATTTCTAGGGATAGTAAGAAATTCACTTTTATTTAATTTATTAGGTCTTATGTCTTTATACTTTTGTCTTACGACTGATTAGTTACAAAAAATGAAATAATATTAGAATGTTTCGTTAATACCTAAATAGAATCCTCGGGCTCCGTATTTACCCCAGGCGTAATCAAGCGTTAGGTTTGTTTTACGTTTTTTATTAATCATGATACGTAAACCGACTCCTGCACCAATATCAACATGATCAAATAAATGAACATCGTTCATTCTATTACTGGCCGAAGTAGCATTTACAAAGGCAACTGCCCCAAATGTATCTTTAATTTTCTGCAAAGGTACGCGGTACTCCATCTCGGCATACCATAGGTCTTCGCCCATAAAGCGCCCCTTGGTATAAGCCCTTCCTGATTTCCCGAACTGATCCCAACCCAATGCTGGTAAATCTAAATAGGGAACATTACCTGAAGTAACGGATGATGCGTAAGTCCAGAATGCCAACATATGGCGCGGTCTATTTTTATCTAAATTTATGTAATCGCGGTATTCGGCCCATAACATTGTTGACCCCTGATCACTACCCAACCATTCTGGATTCATTCTGAAGTTAATGTATGCATATCGTCCTGAGTAAGGATTGGTGGTATTATCACGACTATCGTAGGATGCACTAAGGGAGACTCCGGACATAGTATAGCCTGTTGTAGAAAAACCATGCGCTGTATTATATAAATAATGACTTGTTAATACGGGCGTTTCACTCTCTAAATCGAGTAGGTTATCTTGAATATTAGAATGAATATCTAAATGATAACCTACTCCTAAGAAAAGACGCGTATCCTTATAGCGTTTCATGGCTGTTTCGTGAAAACGTATATAGTTAAACTCTAACATTTGAGCTCCATCAATGGGAGCACTCCACATATTATCCTCGTATTCAAAACCTGCGTCAACAACTTGGTTTGAACTTGGTCCTGTACCCAAACCATAATTTGGTTGCGAAGTAATAAAGTAACGCCAATCTCCTAAAAAATTCCAACTATCATTCTCTGTGAATATATTGGTTTTAGCTGTTAATATTAACTGCTTATTTGTGGTATAAATAACAGACCCTAGACCCGACGATACACTTGTTGTTGTTGGGTCGCCCATAAACCAAGTCGCTCCAGGCGCTAAACCATACATAAACCCATTGGTAGGATTGGATGAAATAACTGGCAAAGGAATAAAAGAAACGTTTTTTTGCTTAGCTTCTATTTCCTTTACAGCAATTGTATCCCCTTGCTGCTGAGCATTTGCCACAAAAGCTAAACACATGCCAAATATTATAAGAGCTTTTTTAAACTTGATTTTGAAAAGTAGTGCCATACCAATATTTTTTAAAATTTGATCACAATATCACATTCGGATTTTTGAGACTATTAATTGGTTATCTCAAAAAAGACTTCATTTTTTATTTGAGACAAAAAACGGAAGCAAAAAAACTCAAATCACACTAGTTGGTAGGTCGTTTAACACCTTCAGTATCAATATTCGCATTCGAATCCATTGCTTTGTTAATCTGATTCATGATAGCAGCGGTTCCAAGGCCAGCTCCTTTCTGACGCGCAGGAAACTCTTGAAAACTTTTATTGAATTCCATAATTGGTCCTGCAATTTGAGGAAGAATCCATGTTTTCTCTTTTTGCCATAAAAAGTGACCTGGTGTTTCTGGTGATCTTTCATAAGGATCAAGTTTTATGTCTACAATCATACCAGCTGGTAATATTTCTCTGTCTTTTACCCACTCATCTTTTAAGGCTAAATGAACTTTCCAATTATCAACACGAATGGCATTTAAATCATTCTCTCCAAAGAAGAAAAACTCACGACGATTTGATTTCCCTTTACCGGTAATTACATCCATCTGGTTGTAACCATCAATATGTACTTTGTACTCAGTTCCGTTTACTTTTTTACCTTCTCTAAGCTCTTCTTTAATATCGTCTTCTCCTACTGCTGCCATTATAGTTGGCAACCAATCTTCAGCAGTAAATAATTCGCCACTATATTCTCCGGCAGGCACTTTTCCTGGCCAACGCACTAACATAGGTACTCTATGACCACCATCCCATGTGGTTCCCTTTTCACCACGGAAACTAGCAGCCCCGGCACTTGGCCAATGAGAAAGGTTAACACCATTATCTGAGGTAAATAAAACTATTGTATTATCTGCTACACCCAATTCATCTAATTTGTCTAGTAGCTCGCCAATTACGTGATCCAAGTGCATTAAACCGTCAGAATATTTTCCATGGCCACTTTTACCAGCCCAATCGTCACTAACAAATATTTCTTGATGCATACGAGTAGGACAAAACCATAAAAAGAAAGGATCTTTTTCGTCAGCAACTTTATCTAGCCAATTCTCAGAAACTTCAAGTACCTCATCATCAAAAGTAGCTTGTCTATCAGCAAATAAGGTTCCGCGATCTTCTATTGTTTGTTTGCCTACTTTACCAAAACGGGGATCAACAGTAGTATCATCTACATCTGTTGCTTTAGTATACAATACGTTTCGTGGACGCCCTATATAATTAGGATCTTTTGGGAATTCTGGTTGCTCTGGTTGGTTCATCATATTAAGATGATAAAGAATACCAAAGAACTCATCAAACCCATGTACGGTTGGTAAATGTTCGTTACGATCGCCTACATGGCTCTTTCCAAACTGACCCGTAGCATAACCTTTATCTTTTAGTAAGGTTGCAAGGGTAACATCTTCGGCTTGCAGACCCAAATGCGAGCCAGGCTGACCAACAGAAGTAAGCCCGGTACGAATAGGATACTGACCTGTAATAAATGCAGATCTACCTGCTGTACAGCTCGGATGTGCGTAAAAATCGCTTAACATCATCCCTTCTTCAGCAATCCTGTCAATATTTGGCGTACTAACTGCCCCTAATCCTCTATGGTATGCAGATATATCCATAGGAGCAACATCATCTGTTGTAATAACAACAATATTTGGTTTTTGGGCAAAAGCTACCCATCCAATGCACATTAATAATGTGCTTAGTATAATTCGTTTCATATCTATATAATTTTATGATTGATCTACTTACTACAATACTTTTCTATCTATTATTGAAATTATGTATGTAGTTTAGAAGAACATCATACAATTATTCAACAACAAGTTAATGGCGAGCTCCAATTAAGTATTGGAGCTTCTTAACCAAACATTATTGATGTGGTGTTACCATTGGTGGTAGAGGTTGTTCTGCTGTTGGTGGAAGTGGCTGAATTGGTTCTTCCATTACAATTTCTTCTTCATCTTTATTGCACGCGGTAAAAGAGATACCTGCTAATAATACCAATGCCATTGAAATTTTACTAAACGTCTTCATAATGTCTTGTTTTATTGATTACTAATTAACATTACAAAGATGAAGCATACTAGTAGTGCTTTCTTATCGAAAAAAGTTATTTGCATATCGAAAAGATTCATATGCAATCAATGTTATCCTAAATATTATTACGTATTGGGCTGTTTGCCCAAACCCAACTTCATTTCTTGCCTTGAAGCAAGAAACGTAAGCAAAGAAATTCAAGGCTGCTTTACAAAAAACTTTCTTATTTATTTGAAACTTAAGTGCGGCTGGCGGATCTAAGAGCAAAGCTCTCAGCTAGCCAGTCTTACTAAAGTCCCAAATAAAACAAAAGCCTTTTGTAAAGAGGCCAAGCCTGACATGACCCATAAATACAAACATAAGAAAAAACACATTCTAATAACGAACTATTCGCTAATAGCTTACGCTTATATATAGAAATCACATCGGACACTCAGAACATGCAATAAAACTCTTAATGTATTGCCCTTAAATTCAGATATGAGCTGGTATAAAACAGAATTACCTAGATTGGATTTCTCCTGGATTTAAACTAAAACGCTCCTTAAAGGCACTAGAGAAATTGGGAATAGATGAATAACCTACATCATATCCTGCCTCGCTAACTGAATTACCTTGCATTAGAAGTTCCATAGCTTTATCGAGTCTTACGTTTTTTATAAACTGGTAAACAGAAGTACCATAGGCTTTTTGAAATAATCGCTGCAGTTTACTTTTACTCATCCCGGTTGCATCAACCAACTCACTCAACGTAGGAGGCTCTTGATACATATTAATAAGCTGAATCTTTACCTGTTCTAGCAGGTTCAGATCCTGCGGATGAATGGCATTCTTTTCTAATTGCTGGCTTGCACGAAGCATAGTTGCACTTGCTGCCTGTGTAAATAAATCAGCACTCTTAGTGTAGAGGTATGGAAATTCAAAATCTCCTTGCACATCTTTTGGTAGGTAAAGCATCTGACGAAGGCAATATCTAATATCGCTAGTTAATGGAACGTGGAATGTGGGATTAGGTCTTTCTGCTAGCATTATTCCAATTACTTTGGGGAATCTCAAAGTATTTTCAATCTCTGTAATCCAATCCTCGTTAAACGACATGTAAACCATGCTACATTCAATATCCTTGAGCCAGATACTATTTAATGTAGATTGCGCTGAATAGAATACAATACCCTCACTTGCTTTTTTAATTTCAGGTTTCAACCAAGTATCCGTATTTAAGTCGTTAGAAAAGGCCTGAAAAGAGATACTATAATTACCTATTTTACTAGTATCTGGGAAACGCTGAAAACTAAGATCTTGTTTTAATTTAAAGTGGCCAATGTATAAATCCCAATGCGTTTTTTGATAACGTTTAAAACTGCCTGAACCAACCTCTGCATTTACAACATAGTTAGACTCATCAACCTTAGTACAAGTCTCTTCTAATATTTGATAAAACTGATCTATTGAGGAATTGATAATATGTACAGCCATAATAATATTCAGATAAAATAGGTCTTACAATATTAAACATTAATAAGTAAGAATGGAAATACTAAATTAGCACAACTACTCCTTTTGCAAGATCATTTTGAATTAAGTTATTTCAGCATAAGATATTATCCCATCATTCAGTTTTGGTAGAGCTTTAGTCTTTAAGTTACAGCTTTTAAGAAGATAATGTTCATGCACTTCCCCTTACGAACAACTTCTTCATGTTTTTATGATAACTATTGGTTAATCGCGTATGAAAAAAGGGATAGAAATAGCGATCTCTGATTTTTGATTTGCTCTTAAAATAACTTCGATGAATAATTTTTGTATGGCCATCAGCAGTTTGCTCAAAATTAAGCTGCTGCTTACCTCTCGTAATATTATCATCCACATAACTAAATGCCATCACCTTCTGCAACTCATTCAAAGTGATTATTTCAAATGCTGTGGCAAGGTTTTTAATCTTTAATAATAGCAAATTCAAGTATATCACCTGACCCTCTTCAACCTTATCAACATGCCCATTGGGATAAACCATTTGGTCTGCATTTTTACAATACATAAAACCAAAATTCAGCTTACTTGTATTCCATGCCTTTGCTGGATTAGTATTTACATAATGCGACCATACCTTATGCAAGGAATCTTTTACAATGTATTTACGCTCATGATATTGGAAGCCAACAGTATTCGAATTTGTTTGCAGCGAAGGTTTAATCTCAGTAAAGGTTTTAATATCCTTGTCTATTTGAGCTTGTATGTAGGCGCTAATACTTAACTTGTTTAGTTTATCAATCTCCACATCGCTTAAACACATTTGTGCGCTGGCACTAAAAAAAAGGCACAAAAATATTGAAAGAAGCAATGCAACTTTATTCACAATACAATACTTTTTGAAAAAGCTCCTATGTTGAGTTGGTCGGGACACTATTTGAGCAACACTCATGGTAATTTTATAATCGTTGTATTCCAAATCTAAGAAAGATAAATCTACTGTGCAGTAGAAGATTACTGACGTACTTATTCTAGGCCGCTTTACTAGACTTATAACATCATACTAATGGCTATATAACAGCGAGCGCAATTATAAGAAAAGTTAATCTATTATTGAGTTTATCTGTAGTTTTTTCTTATCCAACAAAAGCTGAATCAAATAGTCGACAAACGTACTAGTTCAATATCAAAAAATTACCAATTTTAATTGGAGGTAATCAGCTTATTCCGAAAATCCTTAACCACTTCGACAACGGGGCTCATCGATTTATAATCGTATTTTAGAATGAAGTCATCCATTATATCCAATAAAGTTTCTCCATTATAGTTACTAACGCATACATGTGTTGAACTAAACTGAGCACTTAGCATTTTAAAACATGCCTCCCAATTTTCCATTTGCCTACTTGAAATTCCGTTCTTCAGAAGCTTCATTAATGGCGTATTTCCATTTTTATTGATTTGATACATATCGATATCGGGATGTGCCAAAAGCGCTGATAGAATAATAGGGTTACAATCGTCAATGGCATAGAACAAGGCATTATTTCCCTCAGAATCGGCCAAATTAATTTCTAATTTAGGACTATTGAATAGCTTGGTGAGCACCAATGCCCGCAGTTTGGAGTTCGCAATGATTTCTTCGTGACTATAGCCATAGGGGCGAAATCGTCCATCGCACAGGTAATGAAATATGGTTTGACCTCCTGTAAAAGTATTAGGATATACCTCGTAATCCAATAAAGTTTGAGTATTCTCTAAATAGAAAGTACTGTCGGAAAGCGGAGTGTTGAAATCTATCTGCGTAAGAAAATTCACCATCTCGTCAGCTACATTTGCATTGAAACTGGTTTCTGGTTTTAGCAATTCTACTATGCCTCCGGTTTCATTATTCATAAAACTTCTTTTCAATACATAATCGTAGGCACTCATTCCTACGGCATCTCTACTCTCTTTATTAAATTGAGCATTCTCATTCATCACCTTCATAAAAAGGAGCGATAAAGGAGTTAATCTATTAACTCGACATTCGGATAGTGCCAAGAATGATTGCAGTGGTGTGTACTGAAAAGAGTAATTTTTTATATTAGGGTTTACCCTTTTATCATCTAATAAAACAAGCACACAAAGACCATCGGGACATCCGGAATAATTATAGTGGGGTGCAAAATAGTGTGAATTCGTACTGCCATTAACCATGGCATAATGCAGTGCTGTATTACCATACGAATCCTTAAGATTCGGATCAGTAGTGGAGAACGAAAGAGCTTCGTGAATTAAGCGAGCTCGTTTAAGGTTCTTCATATCTCGCAACATTAAGCGATGAAGTGGGCTCCTGCCAACAGAATCTTGTTGGTTCCAATAAGGTATTTGTTGATCATTATTTTTATCGGAAAAATGTATTGAAACAACACCGAATTCGCCTTCATCTAACACTTCGTTCTGATTCAAATCTTTTACCCAAGCCAAATGAATAACATCTATAGAAGTTTCTGAAATGGCATCCTCTTCAAAATGATGAACCCTTATGGTATCAACCGAAAAACTAAACTTGCTCAATTTCTTCTTTTTCTTTATTAAGCGAAGCCTATTATATTCGGCATCAGTATAAAACAAATAAGCATGTGCTTCGGCATTACACCTTACCCCATGATAACAACCATCAGTACTTAGCGCCATACTTGTACCCGGCTTAAAACAAGGAATATCGGCAATTGGCATTCCCTCTTTCATTTCCGGAATTTGTTCTGCATTGTAGAACGCTGTTATGCGCATTGAATGATGCAAGCCTATATCAGGCTGATATAGGTGGTTATAAAATTGTATTTCGAATGGTGCTTTCTGTAATGAAATATGCGTATGGTTTCCTTCAACAACCTGAGTTGTATTATTCTGTACAAAATACAAACGGTCTTTCTTATTTGCTTCAGCAAAAGAATAAAAAGCTGTTAGCATGAAAAGTAAACAAGATAACGCGGATTTAGATGTATGCATTAAAGATATTTTTATGGGCCGCAAATCTCGTTAATTATTTCAATTTACTAGTGGGATTAAATCATAGAAACACCACATTATTTAACTATACAGCACTCTTTTTTCAGAGTATTATATCTTAATTCATTTCAAACAAAATAATACTAAACCACAAGAACGGGTAGTGCAATTAGATAGAGGAAGCACTATTTTTACAGCGCTCAAAAACACAAAATATGGAAACTAGATATGATAGGAATAGATTATACATTACCCCAGAAGAACAAGAGAAGATTAAGGATATTCCTATAATACTAGGTGGAAGTGGTATTGGCAGTGTTATTGCCGAATGTGCATTAAGGTTAGGCTTTGAGAATATAACAATTGTAGATGGTGATACTATTGAGCTCACCAATTTAAATAGACAAAACTATACAGAAGACGACTTATCTGAAAGTAAAGCTGAGACCATAAAAAATAGGTTGCAATCAATTAATAAAACAGCAAAAATAACCGTTTTGGATTACTACTTAACTACGGAAAATCTGCGTGGAATTATTGAAGGCCATAAGATTGCCATAAATGCTTTGGATTTTTCCTCTGATGTTCCCCTATTATTTGATTCCATTTGTCAAGAATTGCAAATTCCTGTACTTCATCCTTATAATTTAGGATGGGGAGGTTTAATCACCATCATCGATCCTGGAGGATGTTCCCTATCAAGCATTGCCAAACCCAATAAGCGCTTCAACGAAATTGATGTGGTTGAGTACGCCTCAAGTTACCTTAAATATTGGGGCAACAAACAAGAGTGGTTAGAAGAAATTATTTGGAAGTATAAGAACGAGAAAGAAAAGCTTTCTCCTCCTCAACTATCCATTGCTAGTTGGATGCTTGGAGGTATATGTACACACGTATTATTTAATGTTGCCACAAATAAAGATGTAAAGGTATTTCCTGAGTTTTACTTATCAACATTAATGCACAGTTAAATTAACTTATTACTAACAACATACGAAATTGCCTCGGAGATATTTGAAACATCAAGTTTATCAAATAATTTTCGCCTGTGAAACTTTATCGTATCTGGCGAAAGGAATAACTTTTCAGCAATACCATTAATGGTTAATCCCCTGACCGAGTAATGCAGAATATCTTTTTCTCGGTCGGTTAATATTACCTTTGCCGACTTCATCCAAAAATTACCTTCTTCGTTATACTCGGCAAAAACATTTTCTCCATTCTTAAATATTCTGATATTTCCTGAGCTTCTTTCTGAAGATAAGGATACAATACATAAAGCTTTCCACATACGCCCATTTTTATCAAGCATAATCGGCGTTAACTTTTGATTTATTAAAATAACTTGATCATTCTGATTTCTTATATGAAAATCATATGATATAATATACTCTTTTCGTTGCTCTATCGGAATACTCTCATAATACTCAAAGCCAATATTGTTTATTCTTAAAAGTAAATCCAAATCAGATTCTACAACATACTTAAAGTAAAAAGCATATCCCATCTCTTGCACTTCATTGGCAGAGTGCCCGCATAAGAATAACGGATTGTCTGATACATATTCAAATTTTTTATTTTGATAATCAATTACGTATATACTATTATACGTGGTCCTAGCCATTGCCTTAAAAGCCTCTAAATAGGTAGGTTGATTATCTAAATATTCTTGTTCAGTATGGTTAATACTATTTCTTGAGGAAAAAAAATCATCAATATTTGTCATTTCCTTTGCTAATTATATAACTACTCTGTATTAAGCTAATGGGCTATTTAAGCCTAATACAAACAATACATTTTGCTCATAAAACTACGACAAGATATGTTTTATGATTAATACAACCAAAACATATGCCCTAATTCATAGAACGTTATTAATTATTGAGTATCATAAAATATAAACTCACAACCACACTTTAGTGTAATACAAAATAAGATTGGAACAAATATATTAGTAGTAAGTAATTATTTATAAACGACTCTAATCCTAACCCATGCGAGAAACTGTTCAAAAATTAGACTTACTAAAAAAGTATCAATTATTCGACTTATCTGAATTCATAGTATATGAAAACATTAAGCATCATTTAAATAGTCCATCAATATTTGAAATAAACAAAGACATCAACTCTATCTTTAAAGAAGAGTCTCATTTCTTTGATAATTCAAAAATATATTATGCCACAGATGGCAATAATTCTATAATAGGTTCAATACGAATAGTTAAATGGAACTATAGGGATATACTCCCAATACAAAAACTATTTGGGATAGACCCTTTACAAATTGCCAATGAAGTGAGTTGGGATTCTAAAAACATATTTCACATCGGAAGATTTGCTATTAAAAAAGGACTCAAAGATACCTCTCTGCTAAAGCAGTTGATGGTTATGGCTGTTGAGCCAATTTGTAATCATAAAAATAGTATTGCTTTTGCTGAGTGTGATAGAAAACTATTACGCATCCTCTATTTATTAGGAATTAAAGCTTCTATAATTGGAGAGTCAATAGAATACTTAGGTTCTGAAACAGTTCCAATATTATTATCTTATAACAGCGTGATTTCTTTCTATAAGGAGAATAAAGTTTATCAGAAGAAAAGCACTGTGGATGTTTAAAAGATATCTGTAAATACTATTAATACCAATTATAATAAATCGGCAGGTGAATCACATCCCTGAATTCAATGGCGTTTAAAAAGTTAAACCTGAATAAAACAAATAGAATATACACACATACATATTATCAATCACTCATAAACCCGAATGTTATGACACAAAAAAAAGAAATCTTATTTGCAATTGACACAATTGAAGACATGTCAAACAACAGCCTTGTACATCCATATTTTAGATTTTTAGCAAAGCTAATTCACAATGGTCACCAACTATCTTTCTTTCGTCATGGTACAGACGAAACATTTAAAACTATAATCAATTATGAAGAGCTCAGTAATTTTAAAAAGTCTATTGTTTCCTTTGCTAAGCAGGAACAATAAAAAATACACTTAATCTATAATAAAAGACCAATGCAAAAGAGGATGCTCATTACTGATCATCCTCTTTTTATATACCTTAGATTCTCGGTGCTAAACAATAGTTCTAAATAAGTTTTTCATGCTTACTTTCTCTTCAAGAATTTTCTCTAAATCAGCAATGGCAACACGCTCTTGCTCCATAGTATCGCGGTAACGGATGGTTACCTTGTTATCCTCTAATGTTTCGTGATCAACAGTAATACAGAAAGGCGTACCAATGGCGTCCTGACGACGGTAACGTTTTCCGATACTATCTTTTTCATCGTACTGTAAGTTATAATCAAACTTAAGAGTATTAACAATTTCACGTGCTTTTTCTGGTAAACCACCTTTTTTAATTAAAGGAAGAACAGCCATTTTTACCGGAGCCAATGCTGGTGGTAATTTTAACATTACACGCGTTTCTTTTTTACCTTTTGAATCTTCAACAACATCCTCGGTGTAGGCACCAGCCATAATACTTAAGAACATACGATCAACACCAATTGAAGTCTCAACCACATAAGGAACGTAGTTTTTATTCAACTCAGGATCGAAATACTGTAGTTTTTTACCCGAGTGCTCTTGGTGCGAACTTAAATCAAAATCGGTACGTGAGTGAATACCCTCAACCTCTTTAAATCCAAATGGCATACGGTACTCAATATCTGTTGCAGCATTAGCATAGTGCGCTAATTTCTCGTGATCGTGGTAACGGTAACTCTCATCACCCATTCCTAAAGCTTTATGCCACTTCATACGGAATTCTTTCCAGTATTCGAACCATTTCATCTCTTCTCCCGGACGAACAAAGAATTGCATTTCCATTTGCTCAAACTCGCGCATACGGAAAATAAACTGACGTGCTACAATTTCGTTACGGAATGCTTTACCAATTTGCGCTATCCCGAAAGGAATTTTCATACGACCTGTTTTTTGCACATTCAGGAAGTTTACAAAAATACCTTGAGCCGTTTCTGGACGTAAATATAATTTGCTTGATGAATCGGCCGTAGAACCCATTTCTGTAGAGAACATCAAGTTAAACTGACGCACATCAGTCCAGTTTTTAGTTCCAGAGATAGGACAAGCTACTTCGTAATCAACAATAATTTGTTTTAAATCCTCTAAATCATTATCGTTTAATGCTTTTGCAAAACGCGTATGAATAGTGGTAATTTTTTCTTGGTTAGCTAAAACACGAGGATTGGTTTCTTTAAACTGTGCTTCATCAAAAGATTCGCCAAAACGCTTCTTCGCTTTCGCTACTTCTTTCTCAATTTTAACCTCAAACTTTTGAATTAAATCTTCGATTAAAACATCGGCACGGTAACGTTTCTTACTGTCTTTGTTATCAATCAAAGGATCGTTAAAAGCATCAACATGGCCCGAAGCTTTCCAAGTAGTAGGGTGCATAAAAATAGCAGAATCTAAACCAACTACATTATCGTTTAGCTTCACCATGGCATCGTACCAGTACTTTTTAATGTTGTTTTTTAATTCAACACCAAGCTGACCATAATCATAAACGGCACCTAGTCCATCATAAATTTCACTTGATTGAAACACAAACCCATACTCTTTACAGTGGGCCACTAACTTTTTAAAAACATCTTCTTGAGCCATATCCAATATATAAATATAGGATGGTAATTGCATTTGCACTCACCTCCAAAATTTTAATTCAAAATGTAACAAAAGCTTACCAAAATCATTGGATTTGCTTTTCAGAGTGCAAAAATAAGCTAAAAATCTGTTTTTCCGAATATTCAGATACGATCTATAGCTATTTGTTCTGCTCTAGCCTGTTTGGCTCTAATCTTATTTATATATTTGCACCGAGGAAAACCTTTGTTTACACAATTAGGATGAGAAAAAAAGTTGACTTTTTGGTTATTGGGTCAGGGATTGCCGGTTTAAGTTTTGCATTAAAAGTTGCAGATCACGGTAAAGTGCTCGTAGTAAGTAAAACCAAAATAGGAGAAACGAATACTTCGTACGCTCAAGGCGGAATTGCATCAGTGATGTATGAACCTGATGATTTTGAAAAACACATTGAAGATACCATGATTGCTGGCGATCATCTTTCTAAGAAAGATGTAGTGAGAATGGTAGTTGAAAATGGGCCAGATCAGATTAAACAACTGATTGATTGGGGAACCAACTTTGACAAAGCCAATGATCAGCGATACGATTTACATCGCGAAGGCGGTCACTCTGAGCATCGCATTCTGCACCATCAAGACAATACGGGCTTTGAAATTCAACGTGCCCTTATTGAGCAAGTTAAAAATCATCCTAACATTGAAATTAACGACAAGTACTTTGCCGTTGATATTATTACACAGCACCACCTTGGAGAAATTACTTATCGCTGGCGCGATGATATTGAATGCTACGGTGCTTACCTC
Organism: Saccharicrinis aurantiacus; assembly: GCF_947489045.1. Taxonomy (NCBI): domain Bacteria; kingdom Pseudomonadati; phylum Bacteroidota; class Bacteroidia; order Marinilabiliales; family Marinilabiliaceae; genus Saccharicrinis; species Saccharicrinis aurantiacus. The sequence continues at coordinate 77,363 of NZ_CANLCN010000009.1, read as the reverse complement.
TTAAATCAGGAAACCGAAAAAGTAGATACCGTTTTAGCTAAGGTAACTTTAATGGCCACTGGCGGTATTGGTAATATTTACCAAACTACAACAAACCCGACTATTGCTACTGGCGATGGAATTGCGATGGCCTATAGAGCCAAAGGCATTATTGAGAATATGGAATTTGTACAATTCCACCCTACCTCATTATACAATCCCAAAGAGCGTCCTTCGTTTTTAATTACTGAGGCCATGCGTGGTTACGGAGGTTTATTGCGTCGCCGCGATGGAGAACTTTTTATGAAAAAATACGATGAGCGTGGTTCATTAGCTCCTCGTGATATTGTAGCGCGTGCCATCGATAACGAAATGAAAAATACGGGTGAAGATTACTTATTTTTAGATGTAACCCACAAGGATGCAGAAGAAACGAAAGCTCACTTCCCTACTATTTATAATAAATGCTTAGAGTTAGGCATTGATATTACCAAAGATTGGATTCCGATTGTTCCTGCTGCCCATTATTTATGTGGTGGAATCAAGGTGGATAAAAAAGGACGTAGCTCCATTAAAAATCTATATGCCGCTGGCGAATGTTCATCAACAGGCTTACATGGTGCCAACCGTTTGGCATCAAACTCTTTATTAGAAGCTATTGTTTACGCTGATTTCTCGGCCAAACATGCCATTAAAAAGATAGCTAAGACCGAGTTTAAAACTAAAATTCCTAATTGGAATGATGAAGGTACTTCGCACGCTGAAGAGTTGGTTTTAATTACGCAAACCAACAAAGAGGTTGAGCAAATAATGAGTAACTATGTGGGCATTGTACGTTCTAATCTTCGCTTAAAAAGAGCCTTAGACCGACTGGAATTAATTTACCGCGAAACAGAAAGTTTATTCGATAGTTCAACAGTTACACGTAAGTTGTGTGAACTGCGTAACGAAATAAACGTGGGATACTTAACCATCAGAATGGCTATGGCCCGTAAAGAAAGTAAAGGCTTACATTACACCAGCGACCATAATAAACTTAGAACCAAACGCTAACAGAGTATTTGCGCAGTATATATTTTAAGTAAGCAAAATTGTATATTATTTTGTAACTTATGTTTTACTGTCTCTAAAAAACATAAGCTATGAAGATTCTACTCATCAATAAATCAGCAACTCAAGGTGGTGCAGCAGTAGCTGCCTTTCGCTTATTTGAGGCACTAAAAAAACATGGTGTAGAGGTTAATTTATTGGTGCAGGATAGTGCCAAATCTGAATTAGGTGTGCATAGTCTCAGTAATTCTTTCAAGGGCAAACAACGCTCGTTTGGTAAATTTGTAGCAGAAAGGGTATCCTTTTTACCTTTTGAAAAAGATAAAAGCGTACGCTACACCTTCTCTCCGGCTGCCTCAGGCGAGAATATAGTAAATCATCCATTAGTACAAGAAGCAGATGTTATACACCTGCATTGGATCAATCATGGTTTTCTATCATTAAAAGGACTAAATAGGATATTTAAATTGGGCAAACCTATTGTTTGGACCATGCACGATATGTGGCCTTTTACTGGCGGTTGCCATTACTCAGGCTCGTGTTTTGAGTATGTTGAATCCTGCGGGAACTGTCCTTTCTTAAAGAAACCAAGTGATAAGGATTTATCCTATCGTATTTTAAAACACAAGCATAAAATTTGGGAAGATGCGAATTTAAATATGGTTACTTGTAGTAATTGGTTACGCAATTTGGCTTTGGATAGTACGCTTCTTAAAAGTAAACCTGTTATATCTATACCAAATCCGATTAACACCGATTTATTTAAACCTCTTGATTTTAAAGAGTGCAGAAAACGCTTTAAACTTCCTATCCGAAAAAAACTAATCTTATTTGGGGCCGCCAATAGCAGCGAACCGCGCAAGGGAATTAAATATCTTCTTGAGGCTTTAGCTTACATTAAGCAAAACCATACCGAATGGAATGACAAAATGGAACTGGTTGTATTTGGTAAAACAGATAAACAGCTATTAGACTCGTTTCCGTATAAAACGCACAATCTTAAATTTATAAAAAGCAAAACCGACTTAATAAAGCTATACAATGCTGCAGACGCATTTGTTTTGCCTTCGCTACAAGATAATTTACCCAATACAGTAATGGAATCTTTAGCATGCGGAACACCTGTTGTGGCTTTTAATGTAGGTGGCGTACCTGAGCTGATACAGCACAATAAAACGGGTTATTTAGCCAATGTAAAAGATAGTGACGCTCTTGCCAAGGGTATGATTAGTGTATTAGAACATCAGAATATTGATGAATTACAAACCGAGGCGCGTGATTTTGTTTTAAAAAATTATGCAAATGCCGTTGTAGCTGAACAGTACCATAAGCTTTACAACAAAGTGCTTAATAACAAATAATACCAATGAACACATTGCCCACAATAAGTATTATAACCGTTGTATATAATGCTGCTAACGATCTTGATAAAACCATTAAAAGCATTGCCGCTCAAAGCTATAAAAACATCGAATATATTATTGTTGATGGCGCTTCTACTGATCATACTACCGAAGTTATAAAGGCACATAGCAACTCCATTACAAAATGGATCAGCGAAAAAGATACTGGTATTTATGATGCCATGAATAAGGGTATTCATTTGGCTACTGGAGACTACCTGTGGTTTATGAATGCTGGCGATGAAATAGCTGAAGCTGATACCTTAAGTAAGGTTTTTAATTTAGCACAAAATGCCGACATCTATTATGGTGATACCACCATGATTGATGAAAACGGCAATAAAATTGGCAATCGACGTTTACAACCTCCCAAAAACTTAAATTGGAAAAGCTTTAAAAAAGGCATGCTTGTTAGTCATCAATCCTTTATTGTAAAACGAAGCATTGTTGATTTGTATAATCTAAAATATCACTTCTCTGCCGACTTTGAATGGTGCTTAATTGCACTTAAAAGAGCTACGCAAATCATAAATACACAATTAACCCTGTCCTTATTTTTAGATGGTGGTGTTACCAAGCAAAATATTAAAGCTGGTTTAAAAGAACGCTTTAAAATAATGAGTCAGTACTATGGATTAATCCCAACGCTATATGAGCATTTATTTGTAGCATTCAAATTCTTCTGGTTCTGGGGAAAAAATGGTCGCTTTTAAACAACTGTTCCTATCGTTTCTTCCAGTTTATCCTTCGCACTTTTATCGAAATTAAGATATGGGAAAATGCTTGGTGCAAACTCAGAAAGGGGCTCATAAATAATTGAGGATTCTCGGGTTTCTTTCGGGATGATATCGAATGTACGATCAAAACTTACGAATACGGAAAGAAGAATACTCACTATAAAACCAATTTTAACCAAGGAGAAAACGGCTCCCAACACCCGGTTAATGGTACCTAAGGCAACAGCTTTAACTAACTTATCAACAGCTTTTGCAACTAAATGTACAGCTACTACGATGGCAATAAAGGTTACTAAGAAAGATATTAAACCAATATAGTTACTATTGAAGTAATTGAGCAGCCATGTTTCTGTAATATCAGAAAACTTTATAGCTCCAATTACCCCCAAAACAAGGGCAGCTAATGAAGCCAGTTCAATCACTAGTCCGTTCTTAAACCCCTTTACCAATGCAATAATTAATATTACGCCAACAATAATATCGAAATAATTCATTCAGTGTATTTTTTGCTAAAATAATATACTCATAGCTAATAGAAGCATTATTCATCATAATTTGACATTGGATAGAGGCAAATTAACTATATTTAGCTCACAAAACTTTTATTTATGCCCATACTCAATTCGATAATATCATTGGTAAACCACAGAAGGCTCACTCAAATTGATGAGTTTAAAAGTAGGCCTGCTGATGTGCAACGCAATCAATTATTCGATTTACTAGAGAAAGCTGAACATACAGCCATAGGTAAAGAATTTAACTTTAATACCATAAAGACCATAAGCGAGTTTCAGAGGAGAGTACCCATCCGTAACTACGAAAGCTTAGAGCCTGAAATTAATAGGGTTCGCAAAGGAGAAAAGAGTATTTTATGGGGCGAGGATATCAAATGGTTTGCGAAATCATCGGGTACAACCTCATCTAAAAGTAAATACATACCGGTTTCTAAAAGCTCATTGGAAGAGTGTCATTATAAAGGAGGCAAAGATGTATTGGCTATTTACAACCAACTTTATCCCGAAAACGAGATGTTTAAAGGAAAAGGTTTAACACTTGGTGGTAGCCAACAACTCAACCAATTTAGAAACGATTCGTTTGATGGCGACCTATCTGCCATATTAATTGGCAACCTTCCTTTTTGGGTAAACTTAATACGAACACCAGAACAATCCATTGCATTAATGGATAAGTGGGAGGAGAAATTAGTGAAAATTACCGAAACCACTATTAATGAAAATGTGACTTCACTAACCGGAGTTCCCTCATGGTTTTTAGTGCTAATTAAGCATATGCTTGAGGTAACTGGCAAAGACAATTTGCTTGATATTTGGCCCAACCTAGAGCTTTTTATACATGGAGGAATCAATTTTGCGCCTTATAGAGAGCAATACAAAAAGCTTATTCCATCAAGTAAAATGCATTATCTCGAAACCTATAATGCATCCGAAGGATTTTTCGCCATACAAGATGATCCTACTTCAAGTTCAATGTTATTGATGCTTGATTATGGTATCTTCTATGAATTTATTCCGATGAGTGAATTGGAAAAGGAAAATCCCTTGGCCTTAACCATTGATGAAGTAGAGTTGAATACCAACTATGCCATTATTATAACTACCAATGGTGGGTTATGGCGTTATAGAATAGGAGATACAGTACAATTTACATCGAAATACCCGCACAAAATAATTATATCGGGCAGAACCAAACATTTTATCAATGCATTTGGCGAAGAACTGATTATTGAGAATTCAGATACTGCCATTCAGCATGCCTGCCAACAAAGCAATGCCGTTATTAAAGATTACTCGGCTGCTCCAATGTACATGAGCACTGAAGATAAAGGTAAACATCAGTGGATTATTGAGTTTGAAAAAGAGCCCGATAACTTTGAGCTATTCTCACAGAGTTTAGATCAAAAACTTCAGGATGTGAACTCAGATTATGAAGCCAAAAGATATAATGATATAACACTTGATTTTCCTTTAATACAAAAAGGAAGAAGTAATTTATTTATAGATTGGCTTAAGTTGCACGATAAACTTGGCGGACAAAACAAGGTGCCTCGCTTATCAAACAACAGAAAAATAATAGAAGAACTCGAAACATTAAATAATAAATAAAGTACAAAATCTAAATAGCTAAGCGCCATTAAAAAAGAATCCTATTATCGTTTATCTATTTGTATTGGGTATATCTAAATTAAATTATAATGCACATTGCCATTGCAGGAAATATTGGAGCCGGAAAAACTACATTAACCTCATTTTTATCTGACCATTATGGGTGGGATGCGCACTACGAAGAGGTAGATGACAACCCTTATTTAGCAGATTTTTATGAAGATATGAAGCAGTGGTCGTTCCACCTTCAAATTCAATTCTTAAATAACCGTTTTTCTAAAGTGAATAGCATTCGCACCTCTGGCAAAACGGTAATTCAAGACAGAACTATTTATGAAGATGGCTATATCTTTGCACCCAACCTATTTGATTTAGGCTTAATGGGCAAACGAGATTTTGATAACTATTCATCCTTATTTAAACTAATGAATTCGTTAGTGCAGGCTCCTGATTTATTAATATACATTAGAGCATCGGTACAAAAACTAGTTGATCAAATTAAAAGTAGAGGTCGTGATTACGAGAGTAATATTAGAGTGGACTATCTAAAGCACTTAAACGACAGATACGAAGACTGGATTAATGAATATACGGATGGTAAGGTGCTCATTATCGATATTGATGAATTAGACTTTATCAACGACAAAGAGGCTTTTAAAACACTTACCGAAAAAATAGATGCCCAACTTGAAGATATCAAATAGGCTTTAGCGTTTACCTGCAAAATAGTATTTAAGCGCTAAGCCCCAATGGTTTTGTTTGCCGTGTGGGTTAATGGTTATTTGCTCATCGGGTAAATACTTCGATTCGATATTTGGGATATATGAGAAACGGAGAGAGATGGATAATTTCTCTTTTTTAGCCATCTGAATTAGAGTTCCAAACTCTAAGCCCATTCCGGGTTGAAGCTCATTACTTTTGTAAGATTTTGATTGATTACTGATTTCGTTATTAGATGTAAAGCTCATTTTATTCATTAAGTAATAAAATCCAAATAGGGCCCCAAAGTATGGGCGCACCTCTCCTTCGCTCAAATAAAAATTACCCTGAAATGTGGCACTCAACATTTGATAGGTCATATTCACATCGCCATAATTGTTCACATCCCAAAACTCCTTATCTTTTGGGAAGAAACTATAGCCCACATCGCCTGTTAAGGATAGTTGCGGATTGTAAAAATAAGTACCTGTACCAAAAAAACCAGCTCCACCTTTAGCTACTGTGGCAAAACCAAAATCTTTATCCGCCATTAGGTTTGTAGGCACTTGATAAGCCACTCCTCCACCCCACCAAAATTCTTTTTTTTGAGCTGATAGGTTTGGCATTAGATATAATAAAATAAATATAAGTAGTAAGAATATCTTATTCAATGTCATATTTCTAAATTATTAAGAGGCGAATTTAATAATTCTATCACAATTTATTTCAGCTCTTAAATATTTATGAGATCTAGTTTTTTTATGCGCATGTAGGCTGCTTAAATTTGCTTATCAAAGTGACTTACAAGGTTTGGTAATAGGAAGCCTATATTTGTGTTACACAAAAAAAATAGACCTGAGAAAAAAGATTGGGATAAGTGACTTGCGAAATATAATCTTTTATATATATTTGCACACGCAAAAAAGCAGCAATGCTTTGCAAGCCCAGATGGCGGAATTGGTAGACGCGCTGGTCTCAAACACCAGTGGGGCAACCCGTGCCGGTTCGACCCCGGCTCTGGGTACAGATTAAAACTGTATCTAAAAGAAAGCTAGACTTTAATTAGTCTGGCTTTTTTGTTTTGCACAACTATTGGACAACCAACCTAAGTTAACCTACAGCAGCAGTAGTGTAATATTTATTCATAAAAATTAATTACATGCGTAACCCCGATACTATAATTAATGGTCTCAAAGACTATTCAGGTATATATAATCTTGTTTCAGAATAATAACCTCCTGTATTACACACCCTTGTTATTGATATTTTAGGCAGTCTTTGCATAAACCTACATGCCTCCGTTTCTTGCAGCGGAGCCTTGCGTAAAACTGTAAGCCTCCATTTTTTTGCAGCGAAGCCTTGCGTAAACCTACATGCCTTCAATTTTTTACAGTGGAGCTTTGCGTAAAACTGCATGCCTTCGATTTTTTGCAGCGGGGCTTTGCGTAAATCTGCATGCCTCCAATTTTTTGCAGCTGGGGTTTGTGTAAATCTGCATGCCTTCGGAGTTTTGCAGCGGGGCTTTGCGTAAACCTACATGCTTTTAGGTTATTGATGGGCTATGTTGTTTACCATCCATATTGTTTATGCTGGCCTGGCTTAGTGATTGTAGCGGCATCCTTTGTGAGCCCCTTATGGCGAAGCAAAGATATAGCGAAAAGCACGACCCGCAGGGGAAGCCCCTTATGATGAATATATAGTGTGGCGCGAATAAAGGGGCTAGAAAAAAGAGGAGACCAATTAAGTAAGAAAGTCACTAAGTTATAATTAAAAAGCCACCCTTACTTTTGTAAGAATGGCTTTGAGAGTTTTTCACTAGGGCTTGTTATATTATAACAATACTAGTTGTTATTGATTACCGAAATAATCTAATATTAGCTGCTAATTACTTCGCATTAAAGATTCATGTTTACATTCAGTGTGATGGTTTCTGAGGTTGTTTTACCTGCTTCATCAGCAAGAGTAAAATTTAATTGATATACGCCTGCAAGCGCATCGCTCGAAATTTCTCCGAATAACTCATCAACCGACTGTTCTGTACCGCTAAGGTCAATTACTAAATCATCTTCAGTCCAAGGCTCTTTAACACTCTTTGTAGTGGCTTGCTCTGATGCTTTTTTAGAAAGGGTAACAGTTAGCTTAGAAAGTGCTACATCGTCTTTACAAAGGGCCTTTACGAATACTTGATTACCTGAAAGTAGATCGGTATTATCTACAGGCGATTCAATGATTAACTCAGGAGCTGTTTGATCAGATGTAGACTCTTTTTCATCGTCTTTACCACAAGCGATGGTCATCATTAGTAGGCACAGGGCTAAAATATTTATTACATTTTTCATATTGTTTCGTTTTTTTTTCGATTTCATATTATTTAAAGCAAGAGCCTTGTTTGTTTTTACAAACAGACTCTTACTTAATAGGCCTTAAGCATTGTCATTTCTCAAAGGCACTAACACACTATAATTATTGCTTTAATAACTTTTTGCTAACGGAATTACCGTTGCCTTTTATTTTTAATACATACATGCCTTTTAACAGGTCGCCAATATAAATAGGGCTTAAACCAGTCACTTGCAAACTCTTTATTTTTGCACCCGTTAAATTGTATACTTCAAGGTTGTAAATACCCGGTGCGTTAATGGTTATATTATCTTTTGCAGGATTAGGTATCACTTGAATTGTATTAAACGGATTTGTAGCCACAGAGACATCTTCTGGATCTTCGTAGCTTATTGATAAATTATCAATACTCCAACCCCATCCAAAAATTATAATATCAGAAACCATTACAAAACGTATTAACACCTCGTCACCTTCCTCTAGGTAGGTATCCCTCACTAAATCAATTTCCTTATTCACATAGTAAGTTGAATCAGCAAAGGCTAATGAATTTGGAGGAACACTTTCTCCTGATTCAAGGAAACTCGACCAAAGTTTAGTCCACGATTGCTGTTCACCTGCATCGTAACCATCAATAAGAGGTTCCCATGTTTCACCATTATCAATAGAACCTTGTATTAAGGCAAAATCATAAAAATAAGGTGATGGATACTTATAACCATCTTTGCCACCTTCAACCATTACAATCTCGTCGAAACGTAATTTAGCACCATCTTTAACCAAAACTTTATTACAGAAGGTAGCTGAGTAAGCTGTTGAAACATCGTAAGGATGTGGTGTGTTTAAACTTTTAGACTTAAATTTATCAGATGGTTTAAGAATCCTCATGCCATTTAATAGGAAATCGGAATCAATATTTTCATCCTCAAAATCCGTGGCATAATCTTCATCCACGTAATTGAATTCGGTAATTTTAACGCTATATACCGCTTCGCCCTCTGGAAAAAGAGTGGTATTCGGATTGGCGGCCATATCAGTAGCTTCCACTTTATAGCTTACTACTGATGCATTTGTTAAGCCCTCTGGTAACATTACATCACCTGAATATAAACCGGTTTCAGTATTTAATGTCATTTCAACATCATTCTGCTGTACACCATCTACAGTCCATCTTACAAGCACTTGCTCAATGGCATAGTTATCACTTGCTTCTGCCGATACCTTAAAAGACTTACGGTAAGGCAACCAAACATTAATGTTGTTGGTAACTTCCGATACTTCTGGTGCTATTAAATCTTCGCCAAACACAAACACACTAGGCTTAATTAAAGCATTGGTTGGGAAATTAAAGGAACGTTCATCGTTTAATTTTTTATCACTAATGTTTATGTAGTAATTATAGGTATTGTTGTATTCAAGATTGGATAGCGTAGCAGAGTATTTATTATTATCCTTTGCGCTAACTGGCGCCTCTATATAATCTTTTTCTCCACTTTTTTTATAAAAGAGTTTTACCTCTTCCACGTCGTATTCCGAAGCAACACTGAATTCAATTTCTTTACTATCTACTTGTGCGTTATCTAAATCTTTAACCGTATGTGAAATATCGGCCACATCCCAACCTATATCTTTTAAAACACCAAGTAAAATAGGCCCAGGAGTATGAATTGCTCTACCTAAATCTAATTGAAATGTTAATAAGCTATTGGCATCATCATTATCGAAGATTGTATCTAGGTGGTATACACTTGATCCTTGCATAAAATAATCGGGCGTATACAAAGGCACCTTTTTATCACCATTTGCTTTTGTGGCTAGTTCGCCATTAAAATACAATTGGTTTCTAAGGGCATCAAATAACTCTTCTGAGTAAGAAGGATAAAGCTTTAAATCATCAATTTTATTACCAATTGAATCTTCTATGTGACGGTCGAAAATGGTATACTCTTTGGGATTTTCTTTATAAAAACCACGCCCATTGCACGTACCCTGCATACCAAAACCATGAGCCAACTCGTGAAGCATAACCGTTACAAAATCGTAACTATCCACCGGAGTTTCACCATCTGTACCATAATACCAGTTTTCGAGATTCGAATTAATTACAATACTCATATCCAATACCTCATGATCGGTATAAGTTAGTTTGTTATGCAACGCTCTTGGGTAAAAGGTATTAATCATCGTTTGACCGTAAAAGTTTCTTTCATAACCTTCTGGTGAACATCCAGCTAGAGCGCCTGTAGGTAGGTTTCTTGACCAATAAGCAAAAATTCGTACCGGGGCAGCTGTTGCAAGAGACTTTTCCCAAATAGAAACGGCATACTTAAATGCTTCTTCAGATTCTGTAGATGGAAAATTAAATAGTATTAGTTCGAATTCTGATTTTTTCTGACCTCCACTTTTTAATTGACTAAACGGAGAAGGTGTGAATTTTTTATTCACCTTACCCGATCCACCCCACGAACAAGCACTATGTATAGTGTCTGTGCAAACATGGCCATTTCTAATGGCCTGCCCAATTTGGCAAACATTAGAAGAATGTGGCTCACATGCATTCACCCTAACTTGAGCCATTAACATGACCAAAAATAAAGGTAAGAGTATTAATCTTCTCATAATAATGATATTTAAGAGCAGTAAACACAAGGGTTTACTGCTCTGTTATTTATTTTAATTTATTGCTTCACCACTTTAACTTTTTGGGTTCCGTTTGCAGCCTGAATTATTGCTACATAAACACCTGCGTTTAAGTGTGATATATTTATTGATTGTCCGTTGAAATTGTTTTCAATTAACACCACATTTCCTCTTACATCAACAAATTTTATACTTGAGTCTATATTTACTCCGTTGAAGTAAACTACATCTTTTACAGGATTAGGATAAGCACTAACTCTTAGGCCATCTACTTGATTAACTCCTACCTCTGAAGGATTGAAATTAGCAACTAAAACCATATCAGTTCCTTTATCGCCAGGCACATAAGTGGTTTCATTGTCCATATCCCAAATACCAGCACCTTCTACCTGCCAATTCACAAATTCATGGTCTATATCAGCAATAGCTGTTACTTTTCGTGAATGGAAACCTTTTAAAATAACATCTGTTATTTCGTCAACTTTATTGCTACTACCTTCGCGTGCAACTTTTCCAAATTCTCCTGCTTTAAAGGTAAGCGTGTAAGTATCCATATCAGAGAAACAAGGCATTAAGTCTCCGTTTAATCCAACAGCCATTTTCCAACCGCCTTCAACATCAAACTTCCAATTATTAAATAAACTTGTATTTTCGAACTCTTGAGTAGAGTAATCTTTACCGTATGAATTAATTTTTACACCTGGTTTCGATTTATTAAAATAGGTATCGATAACTGTTCCACGAATACTTGATCCTATAAGACCCGCAACATAAAATGCCTTATCATTTCTCGATTCCATTGTTGCAACCACATAGCTTTCTTTAATGTAAGCTCCTTTGTTTGCCCCAACAAGACCCCCTACATAATCGCCTGTTGCAGCTACTAGATTACTTACTGCAAAACATTGCTTAATACCATACTTTTGCTCATCGGATTCTTCTGCACCATAGGCCACATCATGATTATAACCAATTAGTCCTCCTACTGATTCACCAGTACTACTTACAGAGTCGGTAATTGCATAACAGCGCTCCACCAAAGTATTACCACTGTATCCAACTAATCCACCAGTTGAAGAACCTGTAATGCTAGATACCGTAAATACGGTTCCTTTATAAGAACTTGAATAGATATGAGAATCACCATTAGAACGTCCTACTAATCCACCAATATAATTGCTAGTACCAAGTACCAATCCGTTTGCACTACAATTGCTTACCTGTGTATTGGTCATATCCCCAACTAAAGCACCTACTCCATTAGCACCTGCAACTAAAACATTATTCAAATTAATGTTCTTAATAACCGTAACGGCACCTTGTTCATCTCCAACATGAGCAAAAAGGGCTTGTGCATTTTGACTACTTGCTCTATTCACAAAAAGACCAGATATAGTATAACCTTTACCGTTGAATTGACCTGTAAATCTATTTTCGTAATCTCCTCCAATAGGAGACAATCCGGTATTCTGATTTAAATCGGTAGAAGCACTTGCATCAATATCAGCACCTAACTCAAAATATTTATTCCAAATAGATGGGATATTTGTAAGGCAAACCAATTCTTTTAATGTACTAATGATGTATGGATTAGATTCTGAACCATCACCATTTGTAAGAATATTATCTTCCTTATAAACCGCAGTATAAACCATATCTTCATCTCCACTAAAATCGAACTCATATGGATTGGCTTCTGATACCAATACATCATTCAATTCCCAATGGCTAAATGCAAATCCTGGTTGGATGTTTTGTGCAAATAGGCTTACTGATTCACCATTAGTGTACCATCCATTACCTTCGTATTCTCCGGCATAAAGATGTGATTCAGCGATATCTAATTTTGATCCACCATCTTCCCATTTCAGGTATGGGCGACTATTGTCGTCATAATCTTCATTAACTTTTATTTTCCAAGTAGAACTAAAATCTAACTCAGGCATTAAAGTGATGTCTGCAAAGTCTTTTGTTTCTATACCAACAACTCCTTCTATTTTTCCACTACCTATGGCAGGCGAAATACCAGCAATTGTTTTATCATAATAACTCCCTACTACTTTACTTCTCTCATCTTCCATCACATGTGCAATAAAAGCACCTGGATTTTGTCCTTTGGCTGTTATAACATTAGCACTGTAACAGTTTCCAATGTAACCCGCATTAACTCCTACAAAACCACCAACTAAAATATAACCTGTTACATCAGATAAAGTAAAACAGTTGGTAATATTACAATTGTAGCCATTACGAGCCGTGAAACCACCAAACTGAACATCCATTTCAGAATGCTCATAACCCTCTTCTACCGATCCATCAACCGTACCTGTTGAATAAGAGTAACTAATTGTAGCTTGACATATACCTGCAAATCCACCAAGGAATCTACGACCATATACATTACCCGTAGCATAGCATTTTTCTATTATAGTATTACTAGCACCATCACTATAGCCTAAAAATCCACCAGCATATAGATCAAGCGAAGTTACATCACCAGAGGCCATACAGTCTGAAATAGTAGCTATGTTAATACCACCAACAAAACCACCAACACAGCCATTTAAACTTCTTGATTCAGTAGCTCCCGTTGCATAACAATCTTTTATTAGTGCAAAAGCACCTTGGTACCCTACTAAACCACCAACATATTGTGTTCCTAACACAGTACATTCAGAGTAAGAATCCATTACACTACTACGAGAATAGCAACGTCCCACTAATCCACCAACATTATCACCATAACCAGTTACAGATCCTGTTGAATAACAGTTCTTAACAGTAGCATCTGACAAAAGATCACCAACAAGTCCGCCTGAATATGGCCCACTTGTTAGATCTACATCTTGTACAGATGAATTTAAAATATTTAGATAATACGCATACCCAATTATTCCGGCAGTATATCCGCCTCCTGATATTTTAGATTGAATTACATTACAGTTATCTATCGTTGAGATAAATAATTCATCTTTTTCCTTATTCAAATAAGATGAACCAACCAATGCAGAAGAATAACCATTTCCAGTAATATCGGCATCTTCCAAAGTTAAATTCTTAATAGTTGCACCTTTGATACACCCAAATAAACCAATATATGCATCATTAGGACGATAAACATATAAACCACTTATGGTATATCCTTGTCCATCAAAAGTTCCTGAGAATGGTATCCTACCTCTATTTCCAACATCTTCGGTATCTCCAATAGGAGAATAACCCATTGCGATTTCCGGAGTCTGAATATCTCTATCGTGATCACCAACATTCCAATCCTTTGTTGCCGATGCATCAATATCATTCATTAATACAAAATGCTTATCCCATAAAGATGATAGCTTCGTTAATTGCTCTAACTCTGATAAATTAGTTATCTCATATGGCATTTCTGCAGTTCCCTCTCCTTTTGCCGAGAAATCCTCAACTAAGGTAACGGTAAATACATAAGCTTCTTCATTACCAATGGTATATTTAAGAGTGTTTGATGTACCTTGTTCAACATTTAACAGTCTCCAATCTTGTACTTTCCAACCTGTTTCTGTAGCAACCGACAGTTCTACTTCATCGCCTAAACTATACCAACCAGCGCCGTAGGCTTTAGCCACACCTTCAGGCACTACTTTTATACTTACCTCACTTGAAGATGACTCCCATTTTAAATAAGGACGTGCATTATTATCAATCGCTTCGTTTGTTGATACCTCCCAAATAGTTTCAAAATCCAAGGTATTAAAATTAGCCTGTGAACTCATTTCCTCAGAACTTAATGCTGTAATTTCTGCAATACCAGAGGCATCACTGCTGTAAGCTTCGGTATATCCTGATATATCAGTATCGAAATAAGAACCAGTAACTGTAACATCAGCTGTACTAATTTCAGCAATAAACCCTGCAGTAAACATACCTGGTGCATTAATGGCAACTGCTGAATAACAATTATTAACAGTTAGTCTGTTTGTTGCAAAACCTGCGAAACCTGCTGCTTTATCAAGTGCTGTTAACGATCCTACGGCATAACAATCGTTGATAGTGCCATAATATAAATATCCAACAAAACCACCGGCCACTGTACCATGATTTTCTCCCCCATTGTCTTTAACGGTAACGTTAGAATTGGCATAGGATTTTTCGATGGTAGCCCCATTTGTTGTACTTCCGATAAAACCACCTACTTTGTATGCACCATTAACGGTTGAACTAGCCGAAGATCTTTTAATGGAACCTTTTAAATAACCAATAAAACCACCCACTTCTTCACTACCCGTAACTATGGCTTTAGCTGAAGATGATGAAACAATACCTGAATTATTTCCAGCAAATCCACCAACTTTATTTGTACCTATTACAACAGTTCCATCAACTGAGCTAAAGTAGGTTTTACCACTATAAGGCAAGTCACCTGTAACACCTCCAACATGTGTTTCTCCTGTTACAGAGCCACCTATAACAGTACAGTTTGTAATAGTACCAGAGTTTTGTCCGGCAATAATACCAACATAAGCTTCTCCAATAATATTACAATCCTTAAATGTCAAATTACTCACGCTTCCTGAAAATGTTCTAAAAAAACCTAAGTTCGTTTCATCAGGGTTATTAATAGTAAGATTAGAGATTGCATACCCATCCCCATCAATACTTCCATTAAAGGCAACAGACTGATTTCCTATTTTTGCTCCTATAGGTCGAAACCCTAAACCATTTTGCATTGCTGCTGATGCAGAAGCGTCTATATCATTAATTAAAATGAAACTATTTTGCCTAAAGTCTTCAATTCTATTGGCAAGAATATTTAGATCTTCGAGTGTTGCTATTTTATATGGATTTAAAGCTGATCCATTTCCTCCTGAAAAGCCTACTTCTGGTCTTGAATGTTTAGCGACGTAAATAGCTGTTTCAGATATGGTAGCTGTAAAAATCGCTTCTTCTGATACTTTATCCTCGCCAATATACCATCCATCAAACTCATATCCAGGTTCTGT
The DNA here is from genome assembly GCF_947489045.1 of Saccharicrinis aurantiacus. NCBI lineage: Bacteria > Pseudomonadati > Bacteroidota > Bacteroidia > Marinilabiliales > Marinilabiliaceae > Saccharicrinis > Saccharicrinis aurantiacus. Next base: position 61,413 of record NZ_CANLCN010000009.1, on the reverse strand, counting down.
AGTGGCGGTTAAAGTAACTTCATCACCATGGTGAAACCAACCTTCTTCTTGATCTGCAGAAATAGAACCGGCTAAAACATTCTCAATTTCGTAATGCACTTGATAATCGTAACCCACCAATTTCTTTAAATATGGGCGTGGATTACTATCAAACTCTTCAAGTGTTGCAATTTCCCATTCTACTGACCAACCTTCGGGGAAATTATTGATATCAGCAAACTGAGCGGTTGTTAAAGCAGTTACTCCTTCACGTTCTTGATCAGCTTGCGTAGATGTTTCTTTATCGTATACACAAGCGGTTGGAGGGTTACTATAATTCGAACTAAAGAAATCTCCGTAGAAACCTCCAAATTTAGAAGAGTTTGTTACTGCTCCTGTAGCATAACACATATAAACAACTGGCTTATAAGTACTAGTTATCACAAGATCACCAGTAAAGCCACCAATATATCCGTGAGTTAAACCATCCGGGATATTACTAATAATAGATACATCTCCTGTTGCAAAACAGTAGCCAACTTCTGAATTTATTGATCCCGCAAATCCACCTACAAACTCTCTACCTTCAACATTACCTGTAGCATAACAGTATGTAGTTGTACCAAAACACTTTCCCATAAGACCACCAACAGTTTCGTCACCGTAAACATTGGCAGAAGAAAAGCATTCTTCAGCTACACAATAACTGCTCATACCAACTAAACCACCGCTAAAACCACCTGATGATTTGAGAGTCCCTGCTGAATTACTTTTGCTAATGCTACCACTACTTAGATAACCTGCAATACCACCAACTCTCGATTGACCTTGCACCTCACCATTAACACTACAGTTATCAATAATACAGCCTGCTGATTGACCTATTAAGGCACCTACATTATCGCGAGCAATAATATTGTAACCAATCATATTAAGATTAACAATAGTGGCTTTGTTTGCAAAACCAAATAAAGCAACATTATCCTCTGTAATACTGTTGATAAATAGGTTAGAAATGGTATAACCTTTCCCATCAAAATGACCAGTAAAGTTAGTACCATCTTTTGACGGTTGACCAATCGGGGTAAATCCTGCGATATTACTATTAGCTGCATCTACCCAATTTTTTGTATCAGAAGCATCAATATCATTTGATAGTATAAAGTAACTACCATAATATTCTGGTGTTTGAGAAAGTAGCGCTAAATCATCTAAAGAAGAAATAATATATGGGGCCTCTTCTGTTCCGCTACCTCCACTATACTCAGCCATATAACGTGCTGTATATACGCCATCACCCGATACATTAAAGGTAAATACATTTTCATCTGATACCTTTTCATCTTCTAAATACCATCCTGCAAAAACATATGGAGTTATGGCTTCCGAAGCGATAAATGTAACTTCATCACCTTTATTTCTCCAACCATAATCGCCACTAACTGTACCTGCTTTTTCAAGAATTTGATCGTAGCTCACAAGATAATCGTAAGATAAACCTCTAGGATAAGGCAATGATTCAGGAGCAATATCAGACAATACCGTCATTTCCCAATCGGCACTAAAATCCCAGTTCGCAAATGTTGCCTCTACTGAAAAATTGGCTAAAGAAATACCTTTGCACTCATCTTCTGCACCAATATCTGTAGTACCCAAATCGCTATTATAATAATTATCGCTAATATTTTTTGTATAAGGATAACGACCAATTAAAGCACCTACATAAGTAGTTGCTTCGGTAACTACCTCGCTTAATGTATAACAATTATTAAGAGAACCGCTTGCTAAATAACCAACTAAACCGCCACAAGTTCCAACGCCTGAAGTAACAGTTCCTCTTGAGAAACAATATTCAATTACTTTAGAATTATTTGACATATAACCTGTTAATCCACCAACATAGTTGGCAGCAGTTACATTACCTGTTGCGTAACTATTACTTATGGATGCAGCAGCTTTACCAACAAGGCCACCCGCATAACATGTTGATGATTTTAAAGCAGTAACATCAGCTGTACTATAACTTCGGAAAATACCATAGGTATAATCATTATTATTTGTTAGTTCTCCAACTAAGCCACCAACATAATCGTATCCTTCAACAGTACCTGCACTAGAACACAGAACAGCTGTACCTGTTAAACGACCAGCTAAACCTCCTACTATCACATAAGATGTTTTGGTAGCTAATACATTTGCTGAAACATGACAGTTGTATATTTCACCATAGGCTTGTCCTGCTAAACCACCTACAACGTCAGAACCTGTAACTGTGGCATCTTGTAAGGTTAAGTTTTTCACCTCAGGTGAAACATGACTACTTCCTAAGAAACCAAAGAAACCGACTTTACTAGTATTTGGTCTATTGATATATAAATTATCAATGCTATAACCTTTCCCGTCGAAAACACCTCTAAAGGAGTTATTAATATCACTTCCGATAGGCGTGAAACCAACAATAACCCCAGCACCATCGTCCCAAGTATTGGTTTCTGTGGCGTCAATATCATTAGTTAACACAAAATGTGCTGCCAAATCGGCTTTTGACAAGGAAAGTTCCTTGAGATCTGCTAGCGTAGAGATTTTAAACGGATCTTCAGCCGTTCCGCTACCTCCGCTATATTGTGCGTGCGCAGTAAATATGCCACACACCAGCATCATTAACAATAAACGTAAAGTTTTTGCATTCATAAGTTATGGATTTAAATAAATAGACTTACACGCAAGCGAGCTTAACCTTGCTAAACTCGCTTGCGTGCTATAATTATTCTTATTCTAATTCAAGTGTGATATAATAATTAGGATTATCATTTCGGATGAGCTTAATATTGGTATAGCGTTCGCCCAAACTCCACCTTTCTTCAACCTCTACCTCGTATACATTGGGTTTATATAAAACATGATACAACCAATTGCTTACTAAATTATGAAAGGGTGCATACCCTGCCGTTCCTCCGTAACCATCGCCAAAGTTGGCTCCATAGTTAAATGATGTTGCTGTCATACTCATAGCTGTTGTACCTATTAAATACAAGTTTGATTTCTCTGTATCGGCAACTTCAGTAAACACATCAATACGGTGCGAACCACCGAAATAAGCTTGAGCAGTAGGGTAAGCATTCATCAGTAAACGCATACGTTTTACGCCTCCAAACAAATTAGGGTTTTCTAGGGCAACATATAACTCTTTTTCTAAGTTACTAATGTCTTCTAAAAAAGCTTGGCTACTTAACTTCATATTAATCCAATAGGCTTTATAGTCAGCCGGATTAGTAAACTCAGCTCTAGCAGTTTTCCCTTGTACTAAACTTACCCCTTCTTCTGATTTAAATAAATCCTCATCCTCATTCCAGAAAAATTCAGACACTTCAATACCTCCTATTTTCACAGGTGTATAAAGTTTTATAGAGTTGGTAGTTACTACAAAAGGCATTGCTGAGGCTGTATAAGCCCCTGTTTCATCGAAACCATACTTATTAAAGCGATGAAAAACATCGTAAGTTAATTCGATATCGGTACCTTGATATGATATAAAGAGTCCTTCTCTGGCTTTTTCTTCAAGAATTTCGCTTGTTAAGGTCTGAGCTTTGATATAATCTTCAACACTACTGTTTTTCAGCTTAGTAAACTCTACTCTGGTTTTTCTTTTTAAACTTTTAAACTGAACATAGTCATCGGATATAGAATCGCATACAAATTCAAAGTCGCCCTGGTAACCACTACCATAACTCACAAATGGGTTTTCTGTCAACTCTATTTCCGATAAATCTTGTCCTTTATATTTAGGTGTCAATGCCTCTGCATCGGCCAGATAATGAATAGCTGCATAAGTATCAAACGACAATACCGTTGATTGGCCAGAGTGTACTCTGAACGTTGAGTTGGTAGTTTCTTCTTGAAAAGCCTCCTCAGAGGTCATAATCACTCTTCCCTTATCGGTGAATTTCATTAAAAAGGTATATCCTCCATAGTATTTCGACTCTGGATAATATTGAACAACCCAGCCATTTTCAGCAGATACTAATGTATTATAACAAGCATCGCGGTGTTCCTGAGCTCTCTGAAGAGCTGATAATTCAAATACATCCTCTGCCTCGGGTACACAAGACACTATCAAGCCCAATAGGGCAAGCAAATAGGCCGTGAATTTTATATATTTATTAATCATTTTACAAGCTTTTTAAATGACACTAATTATTTATGAACCAACTCACAACTACTACAGAACTGTGCTGTTTTGCTATTATAAATAAAAGGCGATTCATATTTCGATTGCTCTGTGGTAGGTACACCTGTAAGCAATTCTATTTTCTCTGCAATTAAACTTTGCAATTCAAATATTTCTATATTCCACACATTCTTAAAGTAATTCACCACAATGCTTTCCTTGGCTCTTAGCTTCTCAATATTTGCCTCGGGCTGAGTAATGTAGGCTTCCCACTCTTCTTTGGTGCGTGTTAATATATAGGCAATTACCTCAACAAAGTCCTCGTCACGAGATGACATTGAGTACGGAGATACAAACCCTTCTCCTAAATAAGACTCTAAATCTGAATTACTCACATTACTCCAATCGCTACGGTATTTTCCTTTTGATATTTCTTCGTAAGTAGCTGCATCATAAAGTATTTTTTGATGAAGAATATGAGCAAACTCGTGATGCATTACATGGAAAAAACGATTAATACGCGATGCATCAGAATAATCAAACTTATTTACCTCGTACAACACAATTTTTCTACCTGCTTCTGCTGTACCTTGTACAACGGTTCCTTCAGGGTTTACACCAGCACCACCCAACAGGTATAATAACTTTGGGATATATGACTTAATAAATTCTTCTCCACCTTCTTCCTCGTAACATTTGATCCATACCTTATCCATTACGTCCATTAGTGGCTTCACTTTATCCTCTGCAGGGGGCACTAAGTTTTTTGTAAAATCTCCCTCATAATCTTCCCACTTATATTTAACTTCGAGATTATACGGCAAAAATACATCACGTAACCACTGATCAAGCTCACTTAATTCTTGTGGTGAATCATCTAAGCGACTTTCTGAAAGCTGCTCTTCTTTATTACAGGCACTACATGCAAAAATAATTGCCGTAATATAAAAATATGCTTTAATTGCTTTTATCATAATATAACGTTTCTGATTATTTATAAAGTGAGATATAATCATCATCACCTTTCTCAAATGGCTCACGCGGGTTAGGCTCTACACCACCATTAAGAGCATCTTGTGGTATTTGAACTGCTCTTCTAGGATCATTGGGAGCCAGTACTAAAGAACTTCCATCAATTAATTGATGTTCAATTTCGAAATTATAGCGTTTTATATCGAACCATCTTAATCCATCGTGTAAGAACTCACGACGACGGATATCTAAAGTGGCTTGAATTAACATACGCCTATCTTCGGGCACCTCAAAACCTGGATTTAAATCAGCATGAGGTTTATAAGAAAAATACTTCTCTAAATATTCTGGTATTGAACCTGGGTACGGACAATGCGTATCAACCCATAGGTTTAAATCTGCGATTCCTTCATCGATACTTCCACTCATTATTAATGCTTCAGCACGATTTAATAACATCTCTTCGCCTGTAAAAACGGGTTGCATAATGTAACCAATACCAGTATTGGCTCCTGGGTAAGAATATTTAAATTTCTCGCTCCACTTGGGCGTAAACCATGAGTCTGTACCATAGGTGTAAATATTTTTCATGGCATAGGTTCCTGTATTCACTGCTGATCCTGATAACAAATCTTGACCGCCTCCCCAAGGATGGATACCACTAAAATAACCATAGTAATCGTCGCGTTTCGGAACAGAAACTGCAAACCTATCGGAAGCATATATCCTTGACCACCACGAAACTGCACCAACCATCAAAAGATTAGCCTTATCTGAAGAACGTGTAAAATTCTCCATAAACTCACTTGGCGACATTTCATCGTAAGCTACCCAATCACGTAAATAAGCATTGGGATTATCGGCCATTGCAATATTTGAGTGTTCGATACATTTACTCCAATCTCCTTTATACAAGTAAAAGCGCGATGCAAAACAATTGGCAGCTTGAATTGAGAAGTGAAACTTTGGCACAAAATATAGGTTATTTGAAATTAGGGATAAACCTTCTGTTAAATCCTTTTCAATTAACTCATATACTTTAGCTACAGATTCTCTTTTATAATCGACCAATACCTTTGTTTCTGGCTCGGTAACATAAGGCACTCCTAAATCACTATCAGAGGTGTTAACATTATAATGTTGTGAAAATATATTTACCAATAAAAAATGACTATATGCTCTGCATACAAGCGCTTCACCTTTATGTGGATCTAAATTTTCGGTACCTCCTAATTTCTCAATAGCTTCGAGTGCATGATTGGCTACAGCAATGGCTGTATAACAAGATGACCAGAAGGCTGCTGGCGAATCTTGATCATCTTCAATAACCGGATTCCAATTGTATAAATCCTCATTCCATCTATTGAAAGAGCTATATGCTGGACCTAGATCGGCAACATTATCCGACATCAATTCGGCCATTAACACATTTGAAATATCAGGGTAGGCTGTAACCAACAACTTTGCAATTGTTTCGGGGTCATCTATCTCGGTTCTGTTATCAGGTAACTGATCTAAAAAGTCGTTACACGAACCAAGCACAGCGCCAATAACAGCCACTGAGAATAACATTTTTATTTTATATACTAGAGTATTCTTCATTTCGTACATTTTTATAATCCAACACGTAGGGTTAATGTAAATTGCTTAGGTATTGGCATTGCCACACCACCCGACCTAACAAACTCAGGATCCTGACCTTGTAATTTTGAATCGGCATATATTAAAAATGGATTTAAGGCTTGTAATCGTAATGATGCAGAACCAATACCTAACTTCTCAATGGTTTCTTTAGAGATATCATAGGTAAGAGAGATCTCTTTCATACGAATAAAACTACCATCAGCAATACGTGCATCAGAATAATTATAGGCATTGTAAGCCATATTTAAGTTTGGAATTTCTGCCACTTGACGACTAGAAGGTATTACTGGAATATTGGTAACACGCTCGTCTCCAGCTACCATCCATCTGTTCTTGAACTCCTTTGGAGAAGCATCTAAATCAGAATAGCTAGACGAGAAATATGGATCTAAGCGGATTACGTTACCAAACGAGTATGTTGCAAATACATTTAACTTAAAATTTTTATAGCTAAAGGTATTCCCTAAACCTCCTGTGGTTGTTGGATCAACAGGTCCCTCATAAATTAAATGATCTATGGCACTTGTTTCTTGAAAATTATGATCAGTTACGGTTGTCCCTCCATCGTGTGTTCTAAATGTTGGCAAACCATCTTCATTTAATCCTGCAAAAGGAATAGAAAAGATAGCGCGCACGGGATACCCCTCTACAGCAGTACCTGTACCAGATACTAAATCAATAATTCGAGGTGTATTTTCTAACTTGGTAATTTTGTTTTGTGCATACGAATAAGTGAAATTAGTTACCCACGAGAAATTATCTTTTTTAATGTTGGTGGTTGTTAAAGACATCTCGTAACCACTTGATTCCATATTGGCATAATTAGCAAGTTTGTTAACTTGTCCGCCAACACCTGAAGTTCTGATTAATCCGATTAAGTCAAAGTTATTTCGGATGTAGTAATCACCTGATAAGTTTATTCTATTCTTTAAAAAGCCCGCATCTAAACCAACATTAAACTCATGCTTCTTTTCCCAAGTTAGCTCGCTATTCTCAAGATCAACCAAAGTAATACTACTTTCTTTATCGGTTACAATTGGACGGAATGTGGTTTGATTTAAAAAGTAGGCTGCAGCATTACTTGCAGGACCACGTTCAGCAGTTAAACTATATGAAAGACGAGTAGTTAAATGACTCATTAAAGGACGCAGGTGCTTAAAAAAGCGTTCTTCGTGCACATTCCAAGCTGTGGCAACATTCCATGTAGGTAACCAACGCGAAGATCGGGACTTACCCATTTGGTTAGATCCCTCGTAACGACCCGTTAAGTTTAAAGAGTACTTTCCGCGATAAGCATATGTACTAGTGGCAAAAAAGGCGGTACTCCTATCATAATTATTAGTTTTTCTATAATAATCGTTATTCCCTTCAATTTGCTGTTTAAACAAATTTGGATCTAAAAAAGGAATTCCTCCTTGATCAAATTGATATCCCCATCCACGAAACCAAGAATTAGATCTATCTGATGCACGTACTTCACCACCACCAAATAAATTAACACTATGTATACCCGCTAATGTGTTATTATAATTTAATGTGGCACGTACATCAAATGCCGACATAGAGTACTCTTCAAAATCGTAGATACCTCCTACAGGAAGCACAACGATAGGAACTCCATTGGGATCATCTGGATCTCTGTATAAATACTTATTGCTACTGCTAACAAATTGATCGTCGTTAGCTCTATATGCATTGGCTTGATTTGATTTTTCGTTTATTTTATGCTCACGCTTTGTGGTAGAATAACGAAAAGAACCCAAAGCCTTTGCTTGCAATTTTGGGTTTATTTTATAATCTATTTCACCTTGAAACTTTAAATCAGCTACATTATATTCCATGTAGTTGTTTTCTAATTCGTGTAAAATATTGAAATCGGTATAATTTCTTCTAAAAAACTCTCGCTCGCCTGACTCAGCATTATACAAAGTCATCGCTCGCGATGTATTTAAAGCATAACTAAAAGGGTTGATATCAAAATCACGTGATACCTGACCTGCTACCACATCAACTGATTGAGATAAAGTACCCGGAGCTGTTTGCTTACGATAAGAATTTGTTGTTAAAAACGATAGAGTAAGTTTCTCATTTAAATCATAAGCCACATTCATATTACCAGTAAAACGCTGTACATCAGAAGCCGGTGTCCAACCCGGATCTCCAAAATAACTTAGAGATGCATAGGTACGTGCCTTTTCAGTACCACTAGAAATACTAACAGAATGCGTTTGCATTGGTGTGGCACTAAATAATTCGTTAAACCAATTGGTATTGGCCATTTCGTATTTTTTTAGAAACCCCATGCGACCCTCTGGTGTATTTTCTACCTTAAATTTTCCAGTATTAGGGTCGTAAGTATTAATTTGGTTATACATTTTATTGTAAACCCCACCACTTTGGGCCCTCGAAATAGAAGCATGATCTAACCACCCCTTTGCTTCAAGTTCACGATAAACTTCCATCTGATCCTGAGAGTTCATAATATTGAACTGAGAGTAAGTAGGTGTTAAGCGTGTTGTAAATTCACCCGAATAATTAATCGTAGTAATTCCTGCACTACCCCTTTTGGTGGTAATTACAATAACACCATTCATGGCACGCGCTCCATAAATAGAGGTTGCCGAACCATCCTTTAGAATTTGGAAACTTTCAATATCGTTGGCATTTAAACCCGCAATGGCTGAACTTATAAGTGTGGCTGGATCACCAGACGAGAGTTCGTCGGCACCTACGTTTACAACATCTTCGAGAATAACACCATCAACAACCCACAAAGGTTTTTGGTTACCATATATAGAAGATGCGCCTCGAACTCTAATTTTAGGAGCGGCACCAAAAGTACCCGATTGGTTTTGAACCGATACCCCTGCAGATCTACCCTCTAGCATTCTACTTGCATCTGGTGTACCATCTAGGCGGGCACTTGAAGCACTAACCTTATCTGTAGCTCCCGTAAAAAACCTTCGATCTACTTTATGCATACCGACAACAACCAACTCTTCTATCATTACTGATTCCTCTTTTAGGTCACAGTTAATAATTGCTGAAGTGGCAGGTATTTCTTGGATATCCATACCTATAAAAGAGAATTGCAAAATAGCGTCTTCTGTACTAACCTCAATAGAATAATCACCATCAAAACTTGTAACAGTACCATTAGACGTTCCTTTTTCAACAACTGCTACTCCTGGCATTAATTCGCCAGTTTTATCATCTTTTACAATACCGGTAATGGTTCTTTTTTTGCTTTGCTGGTTAAGCGATGTATTAACTGCAAGTCTTTTTAATACAATTACATTGTCAATCACTTCATATACCAAACCTGTATTAACCAAACAGTTGTCTAATATATCTTCTACACTAACTTCGTCAAAAGAAACCTCATCGATAACAATACCAACTACATCGGAGTGATCGTATACAAAAGTAAATTCACTTGTATTTCGAATTTCTTTAAATACTTCGGTTAAAAGTTTATCCTTGCCTTTTACACTAAGCATATAATTTTCGGAGTAAACACTAGCGCTTACGGAGACAGAGCACATAAACAATAGCAGCAAATGCACTACAAAAGCAGGTGTTGCCAATCGAAACTTTCTTTTATAAAAGTTTTTTTGTTTAAATAATAACATAAATTTGTATAAGGTTTACATTATAGTTCCCCGCTCGGGAACTATTGAATTAATTAAATGGGCAAGAGTTGTTGGCGCAACTTTTGCTTTATTTTTATTTCATTACAATTACTTTATTTCCTTCCACATCAAAATCAACCTTTTGTGTTGCAGCTAAAATGTGTAATACCTTTGATATATCTTCATATCTTTTCACCTCAATACTAAAACGTTTTGTTTTTAACATTGGCGAATCATAACTTACATCTACATTGTACCAACGTGCCAAACGTTCCATTATCTCAGAAAGTGGTTCAGCATCGGCATAGAAAACACCATCTTTCCATAAACTCATATTTCTGGCATTTACCTGATTAATTTCTATGGATTGATCTGTTCTATTAAAGACTACCTGATCATTTGGTTTCATAATTAAACCGTTGTTGGATTCGGTAGTTACCTTAACGCTTCCCTCTATTAATGTGGTAATTATATCTTGGTCCTCTTTATAAGCTTCTACATTAAACTCAGTACCTAAAACTTCTATACCAACACCATTGGCTGATATTTTAAATGGTTTATTTTTATCAGGATGAACATCAAAATACAATTCTCCGCTAATCCATACTTCTCTTGTATTACCTGCAAACTGAACCGGATATTTTATTTCTGAGTCAGAATTTAACCATACCTTTGTACCATCAGCTAAAACCAATTGATACTCTCCGCCACGAGGTACTTTAATCGTATTATAAATCGTTTTTTGAGCAATTTTATTAGATTGATCATATTTTATCAAACCTTTATCGTTGCTAATAAGTGTACCATCTGATTCACTGATAACGCCCTGCTCTATATCATCTAATTGAACCGACTGACCATTATCAAGAAGTAATATTGCTTTATTAGAAACTGGCTTAATTTCTTCTGATTTTACAATTGTTGTTTGCTTGGGCGTGCTATCCCACAATAAAAGAGATGCACCCAAAATAATGATGGCAGGTATTACTACTGCGGCAATCTTTTGAAAACTTAAACGAACTCTATTAAATGGAGAAGCACTGCTCTTTCGCAATACATTTTGTAATGCAGCGTTGGAATCGTATTTTTTTATTTCTTGCTGAAATACTTCCAAGCCATTTCCATTCAACAATTCCTTGTACGTATTATTATTGTTAGACTGCTTACGCCAATTGCCTATATACTGCATCTCATCTGCACTCAGCTCTTTCTCCTGAATACACTTTGTAATAATATCGGCTATTTTAAGTTGTTCTTTCATAAATCAACAATAGGTTTTTAGGCGCTTCTATAGTTAAGACATGCGTTTATAAAAAAGTGGGTACAAATAATTTCATTTTATCGTAAAAAAATGACTTTTAATTACAATCAAGAAGCACATTGAAGTCAGAAAGCCAATAAAATGACGGTTATCAGATAGAACTAGTGATTAATATCAGGGTATATAATTGAATAGTATAGCAAGCACATATGTAACATTACCCAAATGCTGCTTTAGCATCATTTTTGCTCTTTTACGCTGCGTTTTAACAGTTTCAACAGATAATTGAAGATCTTCTGCAATCTCTTTTGATGTAAGACCATCTAACACCAAACGAAATATTTTTTGCGTTTGAGGCGGTAGCTTTTTTAGCGCTTCATTTAATTGTCGGTAAACCTCTGTTCTAATAGCTGCATCAATATAGTTGTCTTCATTATCTATACCATCAGCATTATCAGCTTCGTATTTATCACGAACCAACATGTGCTTATTATAATTAATACATTGATTCTTTACCGATCGATACAAATAAGATCTTACATCATTAAGTTCTTCGTTATTGCGTATTTTATTTAATAACCTTAAGAATACATCTTGCACCAAATCTTCTGAAGCCTGATCATCAGACACAAACCGAACGGCATAACTCACCAAAGCCCCATAATATTTATGGAAAACATCCTCGTAAGTAGAACCTTCAAATATGCGCTTATGATTTATACTTTTCACCCTTCGGATTATTAATACAGATACAAGAATACAAAAAACTACTATTTCAATACAAAAACAATTAAATGGTGATTAATTAATTGAATGCTTAATAAATGACGAATAGTTGCTCTAGTGATTGCTATATAAAATAGTCGATATTAAAAGTATTAATCTTCTGGAACTGGAATATTTTTATAACCAATAATAAAATCCAATGCGAATCCTTTTTTCATCTTGGAGTGATGAAAGCTTGCGGTATGATTATGTTTTCTGTTTACAAGCATAAGGCTATATAAGCTTATTATAAAAAAAATAGCTCGTCAAATATAACTATTTAAATCAAATTGAAAATACTAAAAAAACATCTATTTTAATTACACCCCCTTAATTACACTACTTACACAAAATAATAGCTTCTTAAATATAAAATACCCCCTAAAAAAAACGAACAACAGATTACTTAACAATAATATAAATATAATTTATCAATTCATATTATTGTAATCCTACAAACCAACCCTATATTGATGGTCTGTAGTATTTCTAGAATATGCAGCTAACAACTGATCCTCCATTAATCCATCAGTAACTAAGCCTTTAAAACTTTCGATAATGGACTGCATATTTTCATTAGGTTCGAGTTGAGTTAGATCAATCATATAATTATCGAATAAATCATTACAATCTTTGAGCACATCAAAATTTAAATAACGTATATCAGAAAAAACACGATGATGATGCCCTTTAGATTTGATAATAAGAATAAGCTCCTTTTTCTCGTTCTTTACCCTTGCTTTTCTATTGCACGTTGGTAAGCACTGTTCGTTCATTTCGGTTAAACGGCAAGCACTGGCCTCATGTATTAAACACTGACGGCTAGTCATAAGCAATATGGGGTGATAAATACTGAATGATAGCTGAAAACCATCAGGCTTACGGACTTTTCGTAATTGCTGTCGATTCATTTCATTAGATAAGAATGCGCCTTTACAGCCATTCATTTCGCTAAGTGCCTTTAAGCTAAAAGAATTACTTAAGTTAAAATAAGGTCCGGCTATCCAATCAATACGCTGCTCCATTGCTATACTTGCAACACCTGAGTTATTTGTTACAAGCACATTGGGTTTTACCACTGATAAGAATTCTTTGGCTGCCGTAAAATCTTCTCCAATTAAAATGGATGGGAAATATGGGATTAGTTGATCATACTTTATAAATACATCGCATAAATTCTTTAGCCCACTTTTCATGGCACTTGGCATATCGAAATAATACACTACTCCCGGGATAGGAACAAAATTGCTGATATCATTAATTAAAACCGATAGTGTTTTATTTTCTTTTATAGCTTGATGCTTCTCAAGCTTAGGAAGTTCTATGTTAGGAAGTGTAGCCGCATTGTTTGTAAGCCTATTCAGTAAAAACTTTTTAAAGGCATTTATTTCTTTAAAAGGAATATATACCCCATTCTCTAACTCCGTATCATCAATTTCAGTAAGCTTGTATTCTGTTTCTTCAATACCTTTTAAGCGCCCACGAAGAAGCTGTTCTGATACAACTTCCTTACCCTCTTTCAATAATAAAGACGCACTCTTAAACTGAAATAAACCGTTAGATGTTTTACAAACAAACTGCAAATACTCCCCTACCTTCCCTAGTAGTTTTATGCTAATGGGTAATTTATCAAAAGAGAGACTACTAATCTCTTTTGCAATTTTATTTTTTGCCGCATCCTTATTATTGTAAAACCTAAGCTCGGCTTGTTCTACCTCACTTTTAGTAGCATCATGAAGTCCTTTATGTAAATGCTTAATTGAATAATCTCGCGGATTACTAATAAACATTTGCTCCCCCATTTTACCTGATAAAAAGCCTGTGGTAAAATCTCTATTAAAAACCTTGTACAAATTCTCCTCACCATTTTGTGAGCTTATTTTATGTGCCATACGTTTCCTGTAGGTATCTACAACAGTATAAACATAATCGGCTTTTTTAATACGGCCTTCAATTTTTAACGAATCGGCACCAGCATCTATCAACGCATCTATATGATGAATAGCTGCATTGTCTTTTAAATTAAATATATAAGATTGCGCATTACTATTTAATTGGTATTTACTCCGACAGGGCTGACTACACTTTCCTCTGTTACCTGAGTTTCCGCCATAAACAGAACTAAAATAACATGCACCCGAAAAAGAAATGCATTGAGAACCATGTACAAATATTTCAGTTAAAATGTTCTGCGAGTGTGCACTTTCGCACATCTCTTTTATTTCGGGTAAACTTAACTCACGGGATAAATTAACCCTACTTACTTTTAAGTTTTTCAGAAAACTGATTTGTCCCTCGTTATGTGTGGTTAATTGTGTTGATGCATGAATATCAAAATTTGGGAAGTATTTATTTAAGATATAAGCCAAACCAATGTCTTGAATAATTAATCCATCAATTGGCATGCGGTATAGCTTGTTTAATAGGATAAACAATGAAGGTAATTCCCCATCGAGCAATAATATATTAAGAGTGATAAAGACTTGACAATTATTTTGATGCGCTACTCTAAGGATACCATGTAAATCATCAATAGAAATATTGGCTGCTCTATTGCGGGCATTAAACTTATCTAGTCCACAATAAACAGCATCGGCACCAGCAAGTATTGCTGCTTTTATGGCATCTTTATCGCCACCTGGGGCTAACAACTCAACATTTCTCACGCACTTATCGTATTAATTCCGTGCAAAGAAACAACATTAGTTAGTATTAACCTTAACTCATAAGCTACAGAAGAAGAAAATACGTAAGGATAAGCCAATTATTTATCCTCTCCGGTTAATTTATTTTCCCATTTTTTGGCAATATCGTTAACAAAAGGAACAGAAATACCCACAATAAAACGCCACCTATTCCAATTAACTTTAGAATATTCATCAGGATCTACTATTGAACCACCATTTCCATCCGGAAAGTCGATTGGACGCTCCATCTTGTAGCTCGATGTAGCTAAAGTAGCCCCTAAGGTTATATCTGCTTTCTTTAAATTAAGTACTATACCACCACCAAAATGGTTAATATCTGAAGTAAACGTTGAAGCCTTAAGGTACATACTATTATCATCCAGGTTCTGATTTTCCTCGGTGGATGCTGAATAATCGGTTGAGTAACTTATATAGCCATTAACGCGTTCGCTGAACACAAAATTATAACCTATCCCGAAATTAGTAACAGATTCTAAGTGATCGTACAATACAGGCGTATAGCTCAAATTGTTACTTTGTCCAATAAACTCAGTGCCTTGCATTAAATTATATTGGTCTATGCTCGTATAATATTCGGCACTTGCCATAAGTGTACCACCAAATAACTTATAACCGAAACCAACAGCTACAGACATAGGGGTTTTAAAAGTACTTTGAACACCTTTCTGAAGATTTCGAACGTAAATTTCATCACTCCCAGGAATCGCTGAAAAGTATTGCTCGTATCTAAAACTTCCACTTCCTGACAAGCCCATGGTGGGCGTTGTAAAAGTAATGCCTATATCAAGTTTCTCATACTTTGCTGCACCTGCAATTTTAAACAACAATCCATAATTACTAAAGCTGTAGCTTTTACGGTTATAATAAGTAGCAACATCTTCATTATTGTAGGCCTGAAGTTGAGATGTGCTCTTAG
Source organism: Saccharicrinis aurantiacus (assembly GCF_947489045.1). Taxonomy (NCBI): domain Bacteria; kingdom Pseudomonadati; phylum Bacteroidota; class Bacteroidia; order Marinilabiliales; family Marinilabiliaceae; genus Saccharicrinis; species Saccharicrinis aurantiacus. Next base: position 45,368 of record NZ_CANLCN010000009.1, on the reverse strand, counting down.
ATTCCTGATTACGTATGGTTACAAAACCTGTTACGCCAACACTATACCTTTTATTTTTACTATAAGACCAAGTTCCTCCTATCCACTCTTCGGTAAACTGTTTACTAATACCTAGCTCTCCACTAAAATATTCATCGCCAGGCAAGGGGTCAATTAAACTTCCGTAGGCATCAGACATCCCATTTAAGTTCATATTCATACGCCTACGCGTTAAAAAAGCATATGCAAAATTATGGTTATCCCATCCTTTGATAGAAAATGTACCGGCAACCAAACTTGGCGCTCCTCCAAAATCGCTACTATTTTGCGATGCCCCTGCATTATCTCCGGTTGCATTGGCAACATTGAGTTTATTCAGTTCATATACTTTACCACTAATTACAAAAGCGGCATTATCAATAAGAGCTAAACGTGCCGGGTTATAATAAACTGCTCCTAAATCTTCAACCACTCCTACTACAGAGTTACTAAGTAACATAGATTTTGTACCAAACTGCTCGGTCCAATAATGTGCATCTTGAGCAATGCCTAATTGAATAAGGAGAGATAGCGATAGAATTAATTGAATCTTTTTCATGATGTAGGGGTTTAAGCATTAACATAAATGATCAATAAGGGATTACTCATCAATTTAAAATATGATGTAATATATCGTTAGCTACTAGTAAACTTATTATTAATCAGTAGGAATAGCAAATACAATGATTAATAAAATTGGTGTAATTTTCGAGATAAATATATTTACTTCAAGACAAGTGTTTTAATTTCAAATGGGAACACAACAAATAAAAGGTATTTGGCATAAAGGCTTAGAGCTCACCCCATCCTTTAGTTCTTTCTATTAATGGTGTGATGAAAAATATAACAATCACCATCGTTATAGATTAATGTTTCGTATTAAAAGAGTTGTTATTACACAACTAGTTTAAAATACCCATCTCATTTTGCGGCTTACATAGTACTATATTTTGTAAGCGGCGCAAAAGGGAAGGCTACATAAAACTATAAAAACGCTTATGGCAAGAATTTGACCTATACATAGTACTGTATAGGCCATGGGGCAAGAATTTAGCCCATACATAATTCTATATATTGGCTTCTGCCTGAAATTAGGGCAATAAACAGTACTATATATGACTTCTGGCAAGAATTTGGCCCATATATAGAACTATATAATACCATCCCAAACACTACCTTACAATAAAAGGTAAGTTCAGTTACTGAAACATCATCAATACTTTAACTGATGTATCTTATTATTTAAGCCATTATAAATAAACAATTTGTTAGCTGCTACCTCGCCTACTTCAGAAGCAATTTTTATGACTTCCCAGCCCATATAACTGCCAATTACACCGGGTAAAGCCCCCATTACGCCTAGTACTTTTCCGCCATCGGCATTACTGTTTGGAAACAAATCGGCGTAGGCCATACTACCTTTGTAATTAAAAACGGTATACTGACCTTCGTACTCACCAATGGAGCCATGAACAAAAGGTAGTCCGAGTTCCTTGGTATACTTATCTATAAGGTAACGCGATTTAAAATTATCGGTGGCACCAACCACCATATCATACTTAGCAATAATGGCTTTCGCATTTTCCTCGCTCAAAAACTCGGTATATACCTCAAAGCTTACATCGCTATTTAACGCAGCCATTTTTTTCGCAGCCAATTCGGCTTTATATTGTCCAATCTCGGCTTCAGTATATAAAATTTGGCGTTGCAGGTTAGATAAGCTCACCACATCAGCATCAATAATACCAACATTTCCTATGCCTGCACCCACAATATATTGCAAAACGGGACAGCCTAATCCTCCGGCTCCTACCACCAATACTTTTGCTTTTAAAAGCTTTTCTTGAGCAGCTTCGCCAAAATTAGGCAGTAATATTTGTCTGTTATAGCGTTCTTTTTGTTGATCTGTAAGCATGGCGGTAATTGTTAATGGTAAATCCTGCCTGTTGGCAGACAGGTGTATATTGTTAATGATGAACTAAACAGTAAAACAAGCATCCCAATCTTTCCAAACAGCTTCGTAACCCTGAGCGATAATCATTTGAGACACCTCCGCTGATGAGCGTGAATCTGATACTTCAAATTGTTTCAGTTCTTTATCAGGATTGGCATAACCTCCTGGCTCAGTTTTACTGCCAGCACTCATGCTAGTAACGCCCAGTTTAACCATATTGTTTCTGAAAACCGGATTCTCGCGCGTACTTAACGAAATCTCTAATTCCTGATTAAATATACGATAGGCACAAATGAGTTGCACCAACTGTTTATCGTTAACAATACTATTGGGCTCAAAGCTTCCGGCATGTGGGCGCAATCGTGGAAACGAAATGCTGTACTTAGTTTTCCAATATTTTTGCTCTAGATAATTTAAATGTAGCGCAGTGAAAAAGGTATCGGTACGCCAATCTTCTAGTCCAAGCAAACATCCTACCCCAATTCTATGAATCTCTGCTTCTCCCAATCTATCAGGTGTTTCTAATCGATAATTAAAATCAGATTTTTTCCCTTTAGGATGATAAATAGGATAGCGTGTTTTATTATAGGTCTCTTGATAAATATAAACGGTATTCAGGCCTTTTTGCTGCATCCTCTCGTAATCGGGCACATCCATAGGCGCAATTTCAACCGAAATATTGGCAAAAGAATCGCGCAATAAATCAACCACCTCGCTAATATAATCAATACCACAGGCCTTCGGATGTTCTCCTGTTACCAAAAGAACATGCTCAAAGCCCATCTCTTTAATAATGGCGGCCTCTTGCAAAATCTCCTCTTTACTAAGGGTAACCCGGTTAATCTTATTTTTACAGTTAAATCCACAGTAAATACATCCGTTGGCACACTCGTTTGAGAGGTATAGCGGAATATACATTTGCATGGTTTTACCAAAACGCTTCAGCGTGAGCTGATGACTTTTTTGAGCCATCTGTTCTAAATATGGTTCGGCAGCAGGCGATATAAGCGCCTTAAAATCCTCCAGCGTAGGCGTTGCGCTTTGTAAAGCTCGCTCCACATCGCTTGAGGTTTTTTGTAGGATAGAGTTTTGTACTTCGTCCCAGTTATATTGTTGATGTACTTGTTTAAACGACATCTTTTTGGTTTTGAATAATTATTGGGGTTTCTCCCCAAACCCGACTTACTTTTTGTTCTTGATGACAAAAACTAAGGAAAAAACATCAAGGCTGCTATTTATGCGACTTTCTTATTTAATTCGAGTTCAAGTGCGGCCGGGTGATTTTCGAGCGAAGCTCTCAACTTCCCGGTCTTACTATAACTCTACTTAAAACAAAATCCTCATAAATAGAGGCCACTAAACCAAGGCGCCCTATTTTACATCTCGCCTTGAGATCGCTTCTTTCATCGCGATGACGCAATATTGTATGAAATAGCTGTTCATATTGAAGCTTACATTTCATTTAAAAAGCTAGTAAGCGGACTGCTGGCCTCTGCCTTAACACGCACTGCTCCTGGCCCTGAAAGGCGAGCCATTCGTCCGGCTTCAACGGCCATTTTAAAAGCACGTCCCATCTGAATTGGGTCATCTGCAACAGCAATAGCAGTGTTAACTAAAACCGCATCAGCGCCAAGCTCCATAGCTTCGGCAGCATGCGAAGGCACACCAATACCCGCATCAACAATTACGGGCACATTACTTTGTTCCACAATTATTTGGATGAACTCCCTTGTTTTAATGCCTTGGTTACTCCCTATTGGCGAACCTAATGGCATTACGGCTGCCGCTCCTACATCTTCAAGTTTTTTACATAAAACCGGATCGGCATGAATATAAGGCAACACCACAAAACCAAGTTTCGATAACTCGGCACAGGCCTTTAGTGTTTCTTCACCATCAGGCAATAAATATTTTGGATCGGGATGAATCTCAAGTTTAAGCCAGTTGGTTCCCAAAGCCTCGCGTGCTAATTGTGCTGCAAAAACGGCTTCCTTAGCATTGCGTACACCACTGGTATTTGGCAATAAATGCACACCCGGAATATTTAAATGCTGCAGCATATCATCTACTCCAGTTTTAACATCTACTCGCTTTAAAGCCACTGTTACCAGCTCCGACCCTGAAGCTGTAATAGTATCTTGCATGGTTTGATTTGATGCAAATTTACCCGAGCCTGTAAAAAGGCGCGATGTAAATGTTTTGTCTGCTATTGTAAGTTTATCCATCGTAATATTTTTTATAAGGCCTAACCTAATGCTTGTGCCAACCAATATTTATATCAGTACTTAAAATGAATTTTTCAACATAACTTTTCCCTTTCTTACAGGCTATTTCTAAGGAATTACCTAGTGCAACATTTGCAGCAATTGCCGCAGATAATACACAGCCTGTACCGTGCTTACTTGCCCCGACGAACGACTCCCCTTTAAAAACAAATTCAGAGCCTTCGCTATACAAAACATCAGTCCCAGGGTTTTGATGATGCCCGCCTTTTAACAGGTAGCTACAAGCATACTCGTCATTACTTAATAAGCCAATGGCATCAAACTCGGGCTGATTGGGTGTGATTAAATACAATTGATTTAAGAGTGATTGAATATCTTGCTTTTGTATTTGATGAAAGGGGAATCCTGAACTACTTTTTAATATGGGATCCCAAATAATTTTGGCATCCCTATTATGTTTTTTGATCAGTCTAACTATTTCATTCAAAACATCAATATTCTCTATCAAACCAATTTTTACACACTCAATATTGTAAGCATCAAATAGTACATTTATCTGTGCTTTAATCTGATCAACATCCACCCAAGTGACCGCCTTAAAGCTTGCATCATTCTGAATTGTGATGGCCGAAACCACTGACAATCCATAAACTCCGCACTGTTCAAAAGTTTTAATATCACTTGTTAATCCGGCTCCAGCCGATGGATCGTGTCCAGCAATACTTAGTACATATGTTATGTTATTTTTTTTCAATGCTTATGAATTACTTTCAGCTTTCGCTTTCATTTTTTCACGCACCTCGTAATTTGCTTTCATCGAACAGAAATGCTCACCACACATTGAGCAATAATGCGATTGCTTTTGCTCCTCATCTGGTAAGGTTTCATCATGATCACAGATCGCTTTCTCAGGATCTAAGGCCAAAGCAAACTGATCGTGCCAACGGAACTCGAAACGCGCCTTACTCATGGCATTATCACGAATCTCAGAACCAATAAATCCTTTGGCTAAATCGGCAGCATGAGCAGCTAATTTATAAGTTACAACACCTGTGCGGACATCTTCTTTATTGGGCAAGCCTAAGTGCTCTTTTGGCGTTACGTAACAAAGCATTGATGTACCATACCAAGCAATCATACTTCCTCCAATGGCCGAAGTAATATGATCGTAACCCGGAGCAATATCAGTAACTAAAGGCCCTAATGTATAAAATGGTGCATCGTGACAAAGACGCTGTTGCTCTTCCATATTCTTTTTAATCAGGTGCATTGGCACGTGACCCGGTCCTTCAATAATTACTTGTACATGATGTTTCCAAGCTACTTTGGTTAATTCACCTAATACCTTAAGTTCACCGAATTGTGCTCTATCATTGGCATCGTGTATACTTCCAGGGCGCATGGCATCTCCTAAAGAAACGGCCACATCGTATTTATTTAATATCTCACAAATCTCTTCGAAATGTGTATAAGTAAAGTTCTCTTTTTCGTGAGCAGTACACCATTTAGCCATTATAGATCCACCGCGTGAAACGATGCCTGTTGTTCTTTCAAGAGAAGTACCAACTAGGTCTTTCAATATCCCTGCATGGATGGTAAAGTAGTCAACTCCTTGCTCACATTGCTCAATTAGAGTATCCTTGTAAATTTCCCAAGATAAATCTTCTGCAACCCCATTTACTTTTTCAAGTGCTTGGTATAAAGGTACAGTTCCCATTGGTACGGGAGAATTACGGATAATCCACTCACGTGTTTCGTGAATATTTTGTCCAGTACTCAAATCCATAATGGTATCAGCACCCCAACGGAAAGCCCAAACTGCCTTTTCAACTTCCTCGCCAATGCTTGATGTAGTTGGTGAGTTACCAATGTTGGCGTTAATTTTCACCAAGAAGTTCTTACCAATAATCATTGGCTCTGCTTCGGGGTGATTGATGTTACCCGGAAGAATTGCTCTACCTGCAGCTATTTCATCACGTACAAATTCAGGTGTAATAAAATCAGTGTGAGGCTCAATACCATTGGCTTTGTAATACTCTTCACACTTTTGATTTTCACGGATAGCCACATACTCCATTTCTGGGGTAATAATCCCTTGCTTGGCGTAGTAATATTGCGTAACAACTTTGCCTTCTTTTGCTCTAAAAGGCTTGGTACGATGGTGCTCAAAGCGGATGTTATCCAATTCTTTATCTTCAAGGCGAGCTTTACCGTATTCTGATGTTTTTTCTTCCAATACATCAACATCTCCTCGTCCTAAAATCCACTCTTCCTTAATTTTCGGAAGGCCTTTGTTAAGGTCTATCTGATAATTTTGATCAGTATAAGGACCTGTAGTATCATATACTGTTATTGGTGTATTTGACGTTCTGTTACCATCTGCATCTTTAGTAGATGACAAACGGATTTCACGCATTGGTACAAGAATATTATGAATTTTTCCTGGTACAAATATCTTTTTTGATTTTGGAAAGGAACCGGTAGTTACCTTTAAAATTTCTTTAGTATCCATTATTTTGTTTGTAGGTACGTTATTTTCTTTAATAGTGGTTAGTTCTTAGTCAGAAGTCTGTAGTGGAGGACTATTGAATTATCCACCTTTAGTGGCAGAAATAATCAGAACTTCATCGTTCTCTTTAAGAGGAGTTGATTGCCAATTTTGTTGCTGCACAATTGCGTTATTTACAGCAATAGCCAATCCTTTAGTCTGGAGATTGAGCGTAGTGATAACATCCGAAAGTAATGCTCCATCAGAAACATTATTCTTTTCATCGTTAATAAAAATTACCATAATACTTTATTTAAAATATATGGTACCCGCAAAAAATATCTGAGTAAGTCATAATCCCTTCGCAGCATTACCTGCGCAGGTTCTATGGGTATAATCTCAGCCCGTTTTATTAAGGCACCCCGTTAAAATCGATGACAAATATAGAAAATAATATAGTGTAAAAACTACTGCTTGGTATGTTTTATAACCATTTGTCGAGCAAGCTAGAAAGCAAATCCATTTTTACAGGTTTACCTATGTAATCATCCATTCCTGCATTAATACAAATTTCCCGGTCTCCTTTCATGGCGTTGGCTGTCATTGCAATTATTGGAGTCTTCACTCCTCTTTTACGCAACTCTTTTGTGGCATCAAGTCCATTCATTATTGGCATTTGAATATCCATGAGCAAAAGGTCGTAGTCATTATCTCCATCGCAAACCATATCTACACCCTCTTTACCATTATTGGCAATTGAAATTCTCAATTCTAGCTTTGATAGCATCTTTTGAGCAATTTTTTGATTGATCAAGTTATCCTCAACTAACAATACTTTTTTACCTTTTACTCTCTCTTCAAATGAAACTTTCTCAATCGGTTCAGTGCTTTCTTCCTTTCTAAACAAATCATCAATTGAGTTGAATAGTATAGTGTGCTTCAATGGTTTCTTGATAAGCTTATCTATCTTCTTCTCTTCCCAATTTGATTTCCAATTATTATCAGAACTAAATATTATAATTTTTAACTTAGGGTAATTTGCATTCAGACTACTTAAAAATGCATCCCCATCGTTACTAAATACATGCGCATCAATAAGTACCAAATCATAATTATTGGTCTTTATGGTTTCAAGAGCAGATTCTTCATCACTACAAATATCGGATGATAATCCCCAATTATTTAATGCTTTAACCAACAACAACACATTGGTTTTATGATTATCAACAACCAAGGCATTAATGTTATTAAATCTATTGAGATACTGCTCTTCGCCAGCCTGATTCTTTTCGATCGCGAATGGCAATGTAAAGTGAAATATAGATCCTGGATTTTCTGAACTCAAAGCAAAATTAGGATTTGGACTCTCTGCCCAAATCTGACCACCCATTAATTCAATAAGCATCTTTGAAATACTTGTTCCTAGTCCTGTTCCTCCGAACTTACGAGTAGTTGAGCCATCGGCTTGAGTAAACGATTCAAATATCTTTTCGAGTTTCTCCTTTGGAATTCCAATACCCGAATCTTCAACTGAGAAGTGTAAGGTCACTTCTGATTCAATTTGTTGTTGCATTTCAACCTTAAGAACCACTTCTCCTCCGGCAGTAAATTTAACTGAATTGCTTAATAAATTAATAAGGACTTGTATAATGCGGCTCTCATCACCAATTAAAATATTTGGAATGGTTTGCTCAACAGAACTAATTAACTCAATACCTTTTTCATTGGTTTTAAAGGAAATTTGATCGATCAAATAGTCAATTGTAGAACGAATATTAAACGGAAATGGCTCGATATTCATTTTACCAGCTTCTATTTTCGAGAAATCTAAGATATCATTAATAATATTCAGAAGATTCTCACACGAGCGACTAATGATATTAATAATATTACTTTGTTCGCCAGTAAGAGGCGTAACAGCAAGTAATTCGGTTGCTCCAATCATGCCATTCATTGGAGTACGAATTTCGTGACTCATATTAGCCAAGAATTCTGATTTTGCTTTGTTGGCTTCTGCCTCTTTTTGTTGTACCTCCTTTTGTGCACTTATATCCATAAATGCCTCAAGGTAAACCTCATCGTTATTCAGCTTTATCGGAATAATATTCTTAAGAATTGATCTAGAAACATTATTCTCTTTTACATGAATGGTTTCTTCTAAAACCGAAATTACTACATGCGTAGATGGATTAGAAACCAGTTCTTCTTTTTGGGTAATAAAGACTTCAGAATAGTTGGAGTCTTTCATACCTTCAATAACTTCCTCTTGATTACTATACCCCATTATTGAGGCAGCTGTATCATTAGCTTGAATAATAGACCTATCCTTATTAACAATTAATATCCCTACAGGTAAATTATCGATAATTGTTTTCATTGAATCTATCGATTCCTCTAGCGATTCCGTAAGGTTTCTTTTTTCAGTAATATCTTCTTTTATGGCAATAAAACTTGAGATTGTATTGAGTTGATTCATTACTGGAGAAATCAATACTTTCTCCCAATACGAAGCCCCATCCTTACGCTTATTATTAATCTCTCCAACCCAAATATTTCCTTCTTGGATAGTTTGCCACACATGAGGAGGCATTACATCAGAACCGTTTGAAATAAAATCAATTTTACCTGAATATACTTCATCTTTAAGATATCCTGTTATCTCTTCAAAACCCTTATTCACATACTCAACATTCCCTTTAGTATCAGTTATCATGATACTTATAGGACTTTGTTCCACTGCTTGCAGTAACTTATTATTACTTTCTTCAGCTTTCTTTCTGTTTATGATTACTTTTTTAATTTGAACAATAAGCAAGTAGGTTAAGAGTATCGCTGCTAGTGAAAATATAAACAAACTCAGGTACTTTATTTTTGTATACCTTTTCTCTATTTCATTAAAGGTATTACTTAGTTCCAATACATTTTTACTAATATCGTAGGATATCTTATTTTCTATTTCCCCAATACGTTGAAACAAACTTTCTGATTGCTTTACATAGAACTCAACCGTTTGATGGTACTCATCAATTTCCATTGTAAGCTCAATAAGATTAGGTTCTATGAGGGCTCCAATTTTATTTGAGAGAAGTTTGATATCGCGAAGTTTAGGCAACAATTCTCTAATCTCAGATATGGTGCCTAAAAACTCATCCTCATCATGTTTAAATACGATGATAATATTCTCCTGTTCTTGAAGATTAACCGGTATTTCTGTTATTAGTATTCCGCCTTCATCAAGCACATCTATAATATTATAACACTCTTGAATAAGCTTATCGATGGAATTTTGTGTATTGGTTAACTTTTGTGGGTGAGTTATACTTGAGAAATCTTTAAAATGAAGATTTAACAACAAAATGTTCTTATTTAAAACACGTTCAATTTGTTCTTTTTGCTTTTGGTTCTGAATTACGTTTCTGTAGGTATCAATATATGTTTTATCAAAATATGACTCAACAACAATAATAGTGATAATTGTAAGCAAGAAGATACCTAAAAGCATATATAGCTTTAAAATAATAGGTTCCCCGAAAATTTTCTTATTTTTTTTAGCTTTAAATGGATCTATCACAGTTTGTTTTTTATAAGGCTTTAGCTAGGTCAATAATAATAAAATTAAACTAATTAAGCATTAAAAAACGATTGACTTCTGTTGGGTGACACCGTATTTTTTAAATATTAATGTAGCCCTTTCTCCAGCAATATAATCGAGGAAAACTTCTGCAAGATGAATATTCTTAACGGATGACAAAAGACCTACATATACCTCCGGCGGCGATTCGTCACTCATAGGTATTGCTATTACATCTAGTTCGGATGCATAAATATTGCTATAAATATCGCTTCTCCAGCTAATAGCCACTTGTGCTTGTTTATCATAAACACTTTTAATAAGCCCTCTTGAATCAACTGATAAGGAAACTACATTATCTAAAAGGTTATTATAAACGTCCTCGTTATTCAGAATTTTTTGTGTTTCGTAACCCAATGAGCTTGTTTCAGGATTTGCGATAATTATAGCTTTATTATTAGCTATTAAAGACTTTAAATTGCCACTATATTGATTAGGATTATGCCTCTCCACCATTAAAACAATAGGATTATAGCCAATAAATACAGAGTCGGTAATTAAAATATTATGCTTTTCTTTTAGAGCCGCAAAACCATTCTGAGAGCCTGGAATATATAAATCACCTTTAAGGGAATATTGAATTAAACTAATCAGGTTTTGAGAACAGTCATTATGAATAATTATTTTGCAGTTCCAAATATCTTCAAACTCATCTTTTAGTTCCAACAAGGGGTGTACCATTGAATTTTCGCAATAGATCAATAACTCCTCCGGTTCATCAGACACCGATTGCTCTTTGCTAATTCTTTTACAATAAATTGTAAACAAAAGTACGACAACTATGTAGGTTATATATTTCACAAGCTCACATTTTACTATTGCAGTTGAATTAACTACATAATCAGATGCAAGTTACGACAGAAATGAGCAGAAGAACACAGATTTTATCATTATAAACCTACCATTAATCAAATACAATTACCCTTTAAGTAGGTATTTACGTACCCATGGGGGAACAATGATAGCTCCAATTAGTAAATATGGGTAATAACTTATAATACGCCATAGAAAAGCCATTGCAGTTCCTGTTCCGTCAGGAATATAACCCTGTAAGAATTCTTTAAATACATACTCGGCAAAACCGCTACCTCCTGGCGTAGGGCTAACCAACATCATTATCCACATAATGAGTTGCTTACCAAATACAAGAATATGGTTGGATAAATCGAGGTACTTTATACCGAAAACAGCAATAATGAGTGTATTTACAATCCAGTAACGCGACACCCAACTTATTGAGGTGGCGATAAACGCTTTTAACCATTCTTTTAATGGCCATTTTTTAAACTCTGAAGACGTAAGAATTAACTCATTGCCAACATTATTGGCTTCAGGGCGCCACTTACGAATAATTGGAAGCTTAAAAACCCAAAGCAAAAATGACTTTAGTCCTCGCGGATTTAAGAATAATCCGTAAGCAATAAATAAAGTATAGAGTACCTTTAAACCATAGCCCGTTAATGAGAATAGTAGAAACTGATTTTTGTACCATACTATGTTACTGACTTCCGAAGCGCCAAAGGCAAAAATATCACTTCGCCCAATAAATAATATAACCATTGGAAAAGCCAGCACAAAAAACAACTCATCTAAAAAAGAAGTCACCATAACAATACCTGTACTCCTGCCCAACTTAATCCCAGCTTTGTTCAAAAAGAATATAGCAACACTAGTCCCACCAATGGCGGATGGTGTGATTGCGGAAGTAAACTCCCAAAGCATTATAATTTGAAATGATTTACGCCAATTTAAAAGACCTCCTGATAAAAGTCGGATACGAATGATATATCCAAAATCGCGAACTACCATCAATAAAATAGAGATAAAAACCCATAGGAATGTACTACTGGTAACCTTAATGGCGCTTAAACTACCTGGTTCATACTCTTGATAAAGCATGTAAGCAGAAATACAAAGACCTATTAAGATGGGCCAAATGACTCTTGAAGGTCGTATGCTACGAATTATTTTTGCTGAATTGTCTTTATCTTCCATGAATTACTAGATCGCACTTTGGTTTATAAATCTATGAAATAATACTGATATAAACTTATGATTGATTTCTAATCATTTTATCAATTAGATTTACATTCCATATTCTTTCAGCATTTCTACCAATTACCCAGAAAGATAAGGCAAGTATGATGAAAAAGATTGATTTATGGGTGAGATCCCAGAAATATTCAAAATAACGTGTATATAAATTAATCAATAAAAAAGTTATTCCGAAGCTCCGAGTTAAAACATCGCCATTTTTTAAACCAATTAGAATGGCCGCAATACTTGAAATACCAAATATTACAGCCCACGATAACAATTCAATTTGTTTTATCTGATGCCAACTTTCTATATCAGGCGTATTTCAAAAGATGGATAAGATCCATAAGGATATAAAAAAGTAAGATAAGCCGATTGTATAAGTGTCTTTTTTTAAAGGCTTTAACAATTTGGAATAGTTGAACAGATAACTTAACGATGCTAAGACTAAACCAAAAATCACAAACCTTAAAGGATAATTCATACCCAAATAGTAAGCGCCCCATTCTGAGACGTATCCTGTTTCTGTGCCAAACCAAGCTCCTAGAGATAATAGAGAAAAAATCCAAACAAGATTGGAAGGAAAACTAACTCCGATTATTCCGTATATAATGGTGCCTAGTAAAAATAGAATTGAAAAATGACCACTACCATTATCTAATGCATTTCCTAAAAATGTAATTGCAGTTGCAGTTGATAAAACCGCTAACATAATTACAAACTCATTGCTAAAAATCTTATGTGGATTTTTTAGTCGTACCTTATATGCCCAAGCATAAAAGCCAAGTGCAGCAAACGCAAAAAAAATACTAAACGCTAAATCTGATGCTTTAAATAATTGCTCAATGAATTTAAGTAGAAAACTATCGGCAAAAACGGAGCTAATTGAAATAACTATGCAAATAATGGATATTAAAAAGGAATATCCAGCTAACTTTTTCCAATTAAACGATTTTACCTCTAGCGTATCACTGAGTTGTCCTTTAGTTTTTTCATCAATTAAATTATGCGTGTGCCAATTGTCAATTAGTTGAGCTATTAGTTTGCCCTGATTTCTATTAAGCTGTACTTTCATAAATCAGAATTGAGTGATTATAGGTTGATGAACAAAAATAAGAATTAATGATTAAGCCATTTAACTATTGTGGATTATCTGCTTTACGCGCTGCAAACAGCAGAACACCTAAAGCAACCAAACCTAATAATGCTATCACTGAATAGGTATTAAATAGTTTAAATGAATAACTAAATAATAAGGGCCCAAGTGCACTTGAAAAAACAATCATTTGCATATACACGCCAGAAATAGCACCTAAATGCTTACGTCCATAAAAACGTGGCCAAGTAACTGCAGTAAGTACAGCGAACACACCACCCATTAATCCAGCTCCCAATACTAACATATAATATCCTAGTGAGGTATTTAAAATACCAACGCCAACTGAGGTAACAATTCCGGCAATGATCATTAAAAACAATAGTTTCTTCAATTTAATTACATCACTCAGGGCATTAAAAATGATTGATGTAACAACAGAAAGTATTGATATGGGAACGAAAATAGAGAGTGCTTCAACTTTTGTTAAGCCTGCACTTTTAAAAATAGAAACAATATGAAAAGTTAAACCCGTTATGAAATACCCATTAAATGATAACATTAAACTATACACCCAAAATGCACGTGTTTTAAGCGCTTCCCTTTTTGTAAAATCAACAGTAAGCTTGTTTGCTGCATTAGTATTGTTCTTCTTGAGCCAATTCCCATCGGGTTTTAAACCCATTGATTCCGGTGAATCTCTGTAGAAAATCGCAATTAAAATGGCCATAATAAAAAGCAATATACTCATATTAGACCACGCTTGCTGCCACCCTCCATGTTCAATTAGCATATTAATCCACAAGGGAGAAATAGAAAATCCCAAAGAAACAGCCACTGCACTTATGGCATTAACTCTTCCTCTATACTGATCAAACCAAAGCATAATCATGTTACGCGAAGCCATAGTTAGAATTCCTTGGCCTGTAAATCGGAGTAAAAAGAAACAAAATAAAATAACCGCAAATGGCACTATCCAAGTGGCCTCGCTTCCTTGCAAGCTATTACTTATTACCGCCGATTTAGAACTTAAAAATAAAGCTACTGACAAACCCATGGCAGCACCAAAAGCTACCCTTCGTGCACCATACTTATCGAACCATTTACCAGCATACCCTAGTAAAAATGAACTCAAGATAGTTCCTATTGTATAGGCCCAACTAAACTGATTTCGAGTTAAGCCAAGTGCATCCTTAACGGGATCGGTAAAAGTGCTCACTCCCATGGTTTGGCCTGGTATACTTGCCCAAATACCGAGCGTACCCATAATCACTATGACAATTCCGTAGAAAAAGGTAGATTTATTGTTCTTCATCTTAAGTTTCTTTATTTCAAGCACTCAAAGATATACATAAAACACAATGTACAATTCGGTAATATCTTACCGAATTAATAAAGCTTAACTTTTAATTAATATACTGTGTTGAAATACTTTTCTATTTTCGCTGCTTCAATGAAAAACATAAATAATATGAAAACTCTAGTTATTGCATATGCAGTTATATGCATCAGCTTATTAGCCTCATGCAACTCATCAAGTAATAAAAAAGCGAGTGACAAATGCTGTAAAAAGGAAGAAACCGCTTGTTGTAAAAAAGAAAAAGATACTTGTTGCTCATCTGACAAAGTGGCCTTTTACCCTGAAATTGAAAGTTATATCAACACTATTGTAGCTGATTTTGATAAAATTAGCGAAGAGCGAAAAGAAACTTTAAAGCAGTTAGCTGCTAAAATAGCTGAAAACCCTGAAGCTGCTAACCTTACTTTTATTTGCACACATAATTCACGCCGAAGCCATATGAGTCAATTATGGGCACAAACTGCAGCAGCTTATTATGGAATCGAAAATGTGAATTGTTACTCAGGAGGTACAGAGGCAACAGCATTTAACCCAAGAGCTATTAAAGCAATGCGTAAAGCTGGAATGCATATTGAGCAGACTGACGAAAATACAAACCCATTGTATTTAGCCAGCTATGCTAAAACTGCAAATCCTATTAAGGCTTTCAGCAAAAAATACGACGATAAAATGAACCCAAGTACTAATTTCATTGCGGTTATGACTTGCTCACATGCTGATGAATCTTGCCCAGTGGTACTTGGCGCCGACGACAGAATTGCGGTAACTTACGTTGATCCTAAAGAAGCTGACAATACACCAGCCGAAGAATCTCGTTACGATGAGAGATGTCAACAAATTGCGACAGAAATGTTTTATGCCTTTTCTCAAGTAAAAAGCTAGTCACAAAAAAGTTGGCTAAAATGGGCTAAACCTTAGTCCATTTTTATACGCTTTGCACCTTTTCTAGGTAAAGGCTTTGGTATTGGCTCGAATTTAAGCCATATCTATTACAGATTAAACTCAGATCAAACTCACGTTAACGTGAGTTTGATCTGAGTTTGGTCTAAGTTTAACTTGTGTTTAATACGAGCCAACCATAAACATAACTCGACTAAATCTTTAGGCAAGTACATTGATTTACACCATCCCCCTACATCTTCATCTCCTGCAACTTTTATTTTTAGCATCGTTAAGGATTATTCTCTTACAAAATTCTAACACAATTCTCACATAAGTCACTCAAACCGTGAGTAAAAGCGATAAAAGTCATAATCTAAGCAAAAGGAAGCTCTTATTTTTGCCCCGCATTAATACGAACACAGAATGGAATCCTTAAAGGAATTATATAAAATTGGCTTGGGCCCATCAAGCAGTCACACAATGGGGCCACACAACGCCTCGAATGCTTTTCTAGAGCGTCATCCCAATGCAGCTAAATATGAAATTACCCTATATGGTAGTTTGGCAGCCACAGGTAAAGGTCACCTAACAGGTGTAACCATTGAGCGTGTTTTTAAGGATAAAAACATGGAATTGATATGGAAACCTGAAGAGTTTTTACCCAAGCATCCTAATGCTATGCGCATTATAGCCTATGATGATGAACAGAATGTACTTGAAAATTGGGTTGCCTATAGCGTAGGCGGGGGGACTATTATTGATGATTCGAATGAAACATCAACTCCAAAAGTTTATGAACTAAGTACCATGGATGATATTTTGCAATGGTGCGAAGATAATAAGAAAGAGCTATGGGAATACGTAGAGTATTCTGAGGGACCTGAGATTTGGGATTTCTTAGCTGAAGTTTGGAGTGTAATGAAAAATGCCATCAAACAAGGCATTAAAACAGGTGGTGTTTTGCCCGGAGGTCTTGACCTAGAGCGTAAGGCCAAAAAGTATATGCTAAAGGCGAAGACATATTCGGGCCCAATTAAAAAACGTGCTATGTTATACGCCTATGCATTAGCTGTTTCTGAAGAAAATGCGGGAGGTGGCATTGTAGTTACAGCCCCAACTTGCGGAGCATGTGGTGTTTTACCTGCAATTTTATACCATCATAAAAAAATATACAAATACAGTAAAGAAGATATTTTACACGCACTAGCCACTGCTGGTCTAATAGGCAATGTGGTAAAAACCAATGCCTCTATCTCAGGTGCTGAAGTGGGTTGTCAGGGAGAGGTTGGTGTTGCTTGTGCAATGGCTTCAGGTGCATCAACTCAACTACACGGAGGAACTATTTATCAGGTTGAATATTCGGCAGAAATGGGATTAGAACACCACTTGGGCTTAACCTGTGACCCAATTTTAGGATTGGTTCAGATACCATGTATTGAGCGCAATGTTTTTGCAGCAGCTCGAGCCTTAAATCATAATGCCTTTGCCTTAATGAGTGATGGCCGCCATCGCATTAGTTTTGATGAGGTTACCGAAACCATGATGAAAACAGGGAAAGCCTTACCAAACACTTATAAAGAAACTTCGTTAGGAGGATTGGCTACTCTTGATAGCTTTGTACTACGCAAATAAAAATAACATTGCAGAAATACAGTTTCATAATTGTATTTCTGCAATCAAATAAATTGCTTGAATCATCAATTAAATAGTCTTTTCATAGAACTTTATGACATAATCTGAGTATTATAGATTCATCACAGTTAAATGAAAAAAACACTATTCTATATAACACTAGTACTGATTGTCCTTTCTTGTAAATCAAAGAAGGAAATGGTACAGGTGACACCACAAATCAAAGCACCCACTTTTCCTAAAGAAGGAATCAACCATTTTATTGATTCAACGCTTCAGCTAAGCAAAGATAGTAGCCTTACTCAGTTGTATAACTTTAGCAACAATAAACTCATATGGAAAAACGACTCCTCAGTTGAGCATGCTTTAAAATGGATTTCAGAAGCTTGTTATCATGGGCTTAATGTGCAAAAGTATCAATTAGATTCCTTACACAATATTTGGAACAAACTTGAACTAAGCGATAGCAATTTTATAGCCAATCGTGCTTCTTTCGATTATAGCTTAACCACAGCCGTTCAAAGTTTAGGAAGAGATATCCGCTACGGAAAACTAAATGCCGAAGCATATTATAAATCCTGGAATTTCAATAAACCCGAGAGTTATTCTGATTCAACATGGGTTGATTTAGTTGTTAATAACAAGGCTACGGAACTGAATCTATTTTTTTCGCCCAAGCATAAATTGTATCATCACATATACGCAGAACTAAAGGATTTATTGAATCAACCGGAAGGGGAAACCATCCAAATTATTGATCCTAAATTTACCCTCCGTCAGGGAGATTCTAACCGTTATGTTTTACCCATAAAACAACGCTTATTAAATATAGATACGAGTAAGCACCTTATGGCCTTTGATGCTGAACTACACGATGCTGTTGTTTTATTTCAGAAAAAACATGGTTTAACGGCAGATGGCATTATTGGTAAAAACACCTACTATTACCTCAATTGGGATAAACAAAAACATATTGAAATATTATTGGCTAATCAGGAAAAGCTCAGGTGGATACCTGCTCAGCAATTAAATGATGGCGTTGTGGTAAACATCCCCTCAATGCAATTAGATATCTATAGGGCGGACAGTTTATTCTCGACCAGACGTGTTGTGGTTGGAAAATACGATAACCAGACTCCTATTTTGAGATCCAGATTATCTTATATCGTATTTAATCCGTGTTGGACCGTCCCGTACTCTATTGCATCCAAGAGCATGCTGCCTCGATTAAAAAAGGATAGCTTATATCTGCAAAAGCATAATATGTTTATCTCGCAAGGAGGTAAAGAAGTTGTGGCAGATAGTGTAGACTTTAATCAGTATAATAGCACAAACTTCCCATTCACCATATTTCAACGAACAGATGCTAACAATGCTTTAGGGGCTGTTAAATTCATGTTTCACAATAACTATTCGGTTTATTTACACGATACACCAAGCAAAAGACTATTTAGCAAAGATATTCGCGCTTTTAGCCATGGATGTGTAAGAGTGCAAAATGCCAAACAAATGGCAGAAGAGCTTTTATTTGATATTGATGGACAGACTGTACCACATAGTTATTACTACAAAAAAGGATTCCCTGTAAAGGTACATCTTAAAAATAGATTGATGCTTAATCTAGTTTATTTTACTTGCTGGTATGATGAAAGTGATAACCAACTAAAGTATTACAAGGATATTTATGGTAAAGATTATAAGATAATCCGGGATCTTAATTTAGATTTTTAAAAGCTTATAAATGTCCTTTATCTTTATTGCCCCACGGAATCAGATATTCTAATTTATAAGAGAATCCTAGATTAACCGCATTAGACCCTTTACCGTATCCAGGTACTCTGTATGGTACTAGTAATTCTTCGTTATCAGTGTAAACCTTTCCTTTTACACGAATAAACCAACTCATATAAAAGTTATTCACAACTTGAGTTCGTAAACCAAAGGTAAATTCTAACCAATGCGTGCTCACTCCATATTTTGAAAAGGACCTTTCATAATGCCCCCAATAATCATCTCTGATAATTACAGAAGGACTTTCGTGGTTCTGAAAAGCATAACCATAACTCAACCCAAATAGTATGTTGTCGTTGTTTCCGGGTTCATCCACTATAAAAATATCATAATCAAACCCTACTCTAGCATAGAAACCGCTAGAGTTATATGAATATGGTTTATCCTCAAATCCTTTATTTGGATCATTTATATCCGCTAAATTATTATCAAAACTCACGTTCTCATATCCAAGTTCGCCAACAATAAACATTCGTTTTTTAAAGTTGGTTCTCACTCCTATTTCTGCCCCCAAAGTCCCCGGATCAATTGCTGGCATCAGAAACCTTGAGATATCCATATTAATGGCAGTACCTCTTCGCTTATGCGGATAAATCTTTTTTTCTTTTGGTTCACGAGGAGTTCCTTCCTCCTCATTTTGCATCATACGCTCAGTGGTTTGCTGAGTTCTATCACCCGTGTAATCTTGCGCAAAAAGAAGATTAGAGGATGCTATAAAAAAAATACTAATCAATATATATCTTAACATTTTCTGTTCCTTTATTGTAACTAACCTCTTTGTCTGCTATCTCAATTCTGGCAATATATTTTGTATCGGTATACTTTACACTATTAATGGTAAAGTGAAAAATAAAACCACATTCTTCTGAAACATAGGCCAACTCTTTTTCATGGTAAAAGACAACTGTTTCTCCTATACCATCCTTAAATAACTCAAATATAGTGGAGTCAGATTCCATTGAAAGCGGCAAAAAGATACCATTAGTTGATACTTCTTGATGACTAGAATCAATTCGCGGATGTAGACCTAAAACCCTCATATTTATAGTTGTATCTTTATCCGTTGTTTCGGTTGAGCTACGATTAGAATAAAATCCTGTTGTAGCAGACATTTGGCCCGATAAGCAAATATCATCACTCCCAGTACAGCTCACTCCCAGTAAAACTAAGACAACTATAACAATACTAATAACGTTGAATTTCATGATAATAACTTAATTAATTCGCCATATATACTGCGGCACATTACTTTTACAAAGTAAACCTGATAACATAAATATGAAGGCTAATTATTAATAATTTCTACAAAAATAAACCCTAAACTTAGAATTACAGCCTCAAGTCTAATTATTTTAATATAATTGATAAAAAACAAGTTGACATTTATATAACAAAAGCCAATTACCTATGATAATTGACTTTTATCTATGATAGATATTTAAAAGTTACTCAACCTGAATATTTATAGTTTTTATGATTTTATCAGAAGCTGTACCAATCAATAATTGATATGCACCGCTTTCAAGATTCCAATCACTTTGTGTTTCATCATAAAAGGCAAATGCGTTTACATCTATACTAAAATCTACTTTTTTAGATTGACCTGCATTTAAGCTTACCTTTTCAAAAGACTTTAACTCTTTTATTGGTCGCATTACTGATGATTCTTTATCGTGCACGTAAACCTGAATTACCTCCGCACCATCAACTTTTCCCGTATTCGTAATATCTACGGATAGTTGAATGCTATCTCCTTTTTTATAGTTGTTTTTTGCTACAGCCGCATTGTTAATCTTAAAACTCGTATAAGATAAACCATGACCAAAGGCGTATAGAGGTTTAATATTTTTGGTATCGTGCCAACGGTAACCTACTAAAATATCTTCTTTATACACCTGATCTGTACCATCGCCAGGATAAGATAATTCGTCGAAGGCATGCGCTCCATTATCCTCTAACTTAACCGGAAATGAAAAAGGTAATTTACCCGATGGATTAACATCACCCGAAAGTACATCAGCTAAAGCATAACCAGCCTCGCTACCTAAGTACCATGCCTGAACAATGGCTTTGGCTTTTGATTGCCAAGGCATAGCTACTGCATTACCACTTACTAAAACCACAGCCACATTTTTATTTACAGCCATAATATCAGCTAGTAATTCATCTTGGCCAAATGGCAGATTTAATCCTTTACGATCGCCATTTTCACAATCTTGCTCATGACTTTTATTTAATCCTCCTACGAACAAAACGATATCCGCAACCTTAGCAATATCAATAGCTGCTTTTTTTAACGAATCCGTGTTTAAGGCTGACGGTATTACTCTTCCGTATTGCGATGGACCAGAAGCATAACCCATGGCGTGCACCACATTGGCATTGATAAAGCGTTCCTCAATTCCTTGAAGAGGAGATATTTCATGTACTGTTTTTAGTTCAGAAGATCCTCCACCTACTGTCATCATGCGAGTGGCATTTTCTCCAATAACTGCAATGGTTTGCTTAGTTTCTGGATTAATTGGTAAGAATGATTTACTATTCTTTAACAGGATGATACCTTCTTGTGCCACCTCACGCGCTACTTGAAAATGCTCTGCATTGGCTTTTTTACCAAACGGACGTGTTTTATCCATATTGGTACGGTACATCAATCTTAAAATACGACGTACTTTATCATCAACAACACTTTCATCTATCTCTCCATTTTTTATCATTTCTAAAAATGGTTTTGCCAGATAGTAGTAATCGTAAACATTTTCTTTTGAGGTGGTAAGTCCGTCGGTACCTGTACCCATTTCAATATCCAATCCGTTTAAAGCGGCTTCTTTGGTATCATGAGCACTACCCCAATCGGTTACTACAACACCATCAAATCCCCAATCTCCTTTTAAAATTTGGTTTATTAATACTTCATGATGACTTGTGTGCTGACCATTGTATTTATTGTATGCGCCCATTACAGACCACACATCACCTTGTTCAACATCGGCTTTAAAAGCCGGTAAATAAATTTCGTGTAAGGCTCTATCGCTTAATTGCACATTGATATGAGAACGCCAAATTTCTTGATTATTTAGCACATAATGCTTAACACAGGCGGCAACCCCATTGGTTTGAACACCTTGGATATAAGGAACCGACATTATTGAAGCTAAGTATGGATCTTCGCCCATATACTCGAAGTTACGACCATTTAAAGGCGTACGATAAATATTAACCCCAGGCCCCAATAAAATATCCTTTTTACGATAGCGTGCTTCTTCGCCTACTGCAACGCCATACTTATGTGCCAAAGTAGGATTAAAGGTAGATGCCAAAGCCGTTAATGCTGGAAAAGCAGTACACGAATCATTCGTCCATCCTGCATATGACCAGCTATCCCATTCAATTTCTGCTCTTACTCCATGCGGACCATCCGACATCCATATTTCAGGAATTCCTAATCTCTCAACACCGGGCGAACTAAACTTTGATTGTGCATGGCACATTTTTACTTTCTCCTCAAGGCTTAATTGATCAATAATCTGATCAATTTGCTTTTCTACCGCTTCTTCCTGAGCAAAAATAAAGCTTACATTCGCTGAAAGCATCAGAACCAAAACAAGGAATAACTGTTTCATAATTTTACAATTTTATTTGTTTACCAATTAGGAGCCTAATATAGTAATTAACCGTTTTATTTTGCTTGGTTGCAAAGTAACTAACAGAAGCAAACTATAATTACTGACCTACTGCACCTTAACTACTCTATTGAACCAATCTTTAGTATACCTTATAAATATATATATAAGTGCGATTTTAACCCTAATAGAGAATTACAAAAAAAAAGAAATCTCGATGTAACACTTTTATAGTTTTACGTGTCTAAGTAATAATTATCATGGATATTCACATTTGACTTTACTTATATTTGCAGTATATTATAAATCAGTCATAAAAACACTATCAACACACTATAAATTCAAGCCGTTATTACTTAATAATTCAACAATCAAAAGCAATTTAAATGTTAAACAGTAAGTACTTAAGCATACTGACCTTATTTATATTAGGTGTATGCATTCAATCGAAAGCCCAAAAAATTGAATTTACAGAATTTGATTTAGACAATGGATTACATGTTATTTTACATCAAGATAACTCTACGCCTATTGTAACCGTTTCAATCATGTATGATGTTGGTTCAAAAAACGAAGACCCTGAATTAACAGGATTTGCGCACTTTTTCGAACACTTGATGTTTGAAGGAACCGAGAATATTGAAAGAGGAGAATATTCTAAGTATGTTGAAAAAGCAGGTGGTACTCTAAACGCCAACACCAACCAAGATAGAACTTATTATTACGAAATATTACCATCGAACCAATTAGAGTTAGGTTTATGGCTTGAGTCTGAAAGATTGTTACACGCAGTTGTTGATTCAATAGGTATTGCTACTCAAAAACGTGTTGTTGCCGAGGAAAAAAAGCAACGCTACGATAATTCTCCATATGGTGATTTATTAATGAATGTAATGGATTTAGCATACGATAAACATCCTTATAGATGGACTGCCATTGGTGATGTAGTAAAATTAATGGATGCTAAGGATCAGGATTTCGTTGACTTTTACAAAACCTATTATGTACCTAACAATGCTTGTTTAGTTATTGCTGGAGATATCAATAAAGAAGAGGCCACTAAAATGGTAAACGATTATTTTGGTGATATCCCGAGAGGCACTAGAGAAATGTATCGTCCTACTGAATTTGATGCGCCACAAACAGCTGAAGTAAGAGATACTGTATTTGGAGCAGTTCAATTACCACTATTATTACAAGCTTACCATATACCTGGAGACGGAACAGATGATTATTATGCTATAGACATGCTTAATCAATTATTATCGGGCGGACAAAGCTCGCGTTTATACAAATCATTGGTTGACAAACAACAAATTGCATTAGAAGCGACATCGTTTAACTTAGGATTACAAGATCCTGGTTTGGCTTTAATTTATGCATTACCTAATAGTGGTATCGAGAATAAAGACTTAGAAGATGCCATGGATGCCATTGTTGCTGAAGCAAGAGATGAATTAATCTCGGAACAAGAATTTCAAAAACTAAGAAATCAGTTTGAAAACCAAATTGTACGTAGCAACAGTAGAATGGAAACAGTTGCCAATAACCTAGCTCGTAACTATGTGTATTACAACAATACCAACCTAGTTAACGAAAAGTTAGATAAATATATGGCTGTTAGCCGAGAGGATATACAACGAGTAGCGAAAAAGTATTTTACCAAAGAGAACAGAGTGGTACTTTACTATCTACCAAACTCTGCAAAAGAAGTCAATTAATTATATCCTTAACTAAAGAAAAGATAAATAATGAAAAAATTAAGCATATTATTATTGGCGCTTTTGTCAGTAATTTCAATTCAAGCACAAATAGATAGAACAAGTGCTCCCAAAGCAGGAGTAGCTACTAAATTAAACTTAGGCGAGTACACCAAGTTTGAGTTAAAAAACGGACTGAAGGTAATTGTGGTTGAAAACCATAAACTCCCTGTTGTTTCTTATTCTTTATCAATAGATATTGATCCGATATACGAAGGCGACAAGGCTGGATATATTGGCTTTGCTGGTGATTTATTAGGTACAGGTACTACAACTTTAAGTAAAGATCAGATTGACGAGAAAATTGATTTCATTGGTGCATCAATAAGTACTAGTGGAAATGGAATTTATGCAAGCTCGTTAAAGAAGCACTCTGAAGAAACATTGGCTTTAATGACGGATATACTTTACAATCCTTCTTTTCCTGAGGAAGAGCTTGATAAAATGGTGAAGCAAACTTTAACAGGTATTAAAAGTGATAAAGACAACCCTAAATCAATTAGTAGAAATGTGTCGCAAGCTTTAATGTTTGGCAAGGAGACTGCTTATGGCGAGGGCACTTCAGAAGAAACTATTGAAAACATCACAATAGAGGATTGCAAAAATTATTACGATACTTACTTCCGTCCTAATGTTGCCTACCTAGTTATTATAGGTGATATTACTGTTAAAGAAGCTAAGAAAATTGCCAAAAAGAACTTTGCTAAATGGGAAGCCAAAGAAGTTCCTACTCATGCTTTTGTTGAGCCAAAATCAATCGACAAGTCCGTTTATGCTATTGCCCATAAAGATGCATCAACACAATCCACTATTTCAGTATCCTACCCTATCGATTTAAAACCGGGTACTCCGGATGCTTTAAAGGTAAGTGTTATGAACTCTATTTTAGGAGGAGGAAGTTTTAGCGCGCGTTTATTTCAAAACTTACGTGAAGATAAAGCCTGGACTTACGGTGCCTATTCTTCAGTTAGTAGTGATGAGCATTTAGGTACTTTCAAGGCAAGTTCTAATGTTAGAGGAACCATTACTGATAGTGCTTTTGTAGAGATTGCTTATGAAATGAATCGTATGATTGATGAACAAGTAAGCGAAGAAACTTTACAATTGGTGAAGAATTCTACAGCCGGTTCATTTGGTCGTGCTTTAGAAAGCGCCTCTACCATTGCCAGCTTTGCAGTAAATATCGATAAATACAACTTACCTGCTGATTACTACGAAACATACATGGAGCGTCTTGAGGCAATTACGGTTGATGATATTCAAGCAATGGCTGCCAAATATTTAAAGCCTGATAACGCGGTTTATTTAGCTGTAGGCGATGTTTCAGTAACCAAGCCGTTAATGGAAAAATTAGCGAATGGTGCTGAGGTAACTGAGTATGATTATTACGCAAATAAAGTAGTTCGTTCAGGCGTACCTGTAGGATTAACTGCCGAAAAGGTAGTGGCTAACCATATTAAGAGTATTGGTGGAGAAGAGATTCTAGCCACAGTTAATGATGTTGCTGTGCACGCCACCTTAGCAGTTCAAGGAATGGAATTAAGCATGAATACTTACCAAAAAGCACCTAATAAAATTTGTGTTGAAACCAAAATGGGCGAGAACCTATTAAGCAAGCAAGTTTATAATGGATCTGTTGGTAAAATGACTGCACAAGGTCAGGAGCAAGTATTAGAAGGTAAGATGCTTGAAACCATGAAATATCAAGCTATTTTATTTCCTGAATTAAGCTATGATGAGCAAGGATATACTTTAGAAATTACTGGTGTTGATAAAGTAGATGGTAATGATGCCTACAAGGTAATTGTTACAAACCCAATTGAAAATGCAACTACAATGTACTTTGATGCTAAAACAGGCTTAAAAGTTAAAGAAGTTAGTGTAAGCGAAATGGGATCATCAACAACAACATTTGGTGAGTATAAAGAGTTTGAAGGGATCAAGTACCCAACTAAACTAACTCAATCAATGGGACCTCAAATGATAGATGTAAATATTACTGAGGTTATCATAAACAAAGGAATTGAGGATAAGATTTTTGAGTAATTAGTACTCAAAACTATAAATAATTTACAAGAGGCTGTACCTTAAATGGTGCAGCCTCTTTTTAGTTTTACCTCATCGCCTATTCCTATAAAAACCTTCTGTAAGCCGCGTACGGACGGCTTACTATTGGTACGGACGGGTAAAGTATGGTACGGACGACTCCACCTTAGGTTCAAACGACTTCACTTTGGTACGGATAGTCCAACCTTGGGTTCAAATGCCTCAACCCTTAGTACGGACAACTCCACCTTGGGTCCAATTGGGTTCACCATTAGTACGGATGGCCTACAATTGGTACGGATGATTTCAAACTTGGTGGGGACGGCATTAGCATTGAAAATTCCACTTATCAGGATAAGTAAAAAGCAAAAAAGGGTGCTCAACAAGTGAACACCCTTAATGGTAGTTTTTTGATATTAGAATGAACAGCTATACCTTATACCAATACTACATTAAAATGATTGATATTATAGTGTAACTGAAGTAATAGAAACATTTTGTGAATCAGTTCCAACCATGATGTCGAAATCACCTGCTTCAACCACAAACTCGCCTTCGTTATTATAAAAACCTAATTCTTTCGAAGTCAATTCAAATTCCACAAGCTTTGAATCGTTTGGCGCTAACTCAAACTTCTCAAATCCTTTTAATTCTTTAATCGGACGTGCTACGCTCGCAGCTTTATCGTGAATATATAACTGAGCCACTTCTTGTCCGGCCACTTTACCTGTATTTTTAACCGTGATGCTTACTTTAACCACATCGCCATCAACTTTCGCCTTTAGGTTTGAATACTCAAAGCTTGTATAGCTTAATCCAAAACCAAATGGATACAATGGATCGTTTGACTCATCGATATAATGCGACCAAAATACTCCGTTTCCTCCTGTTGGACGACCTGTATTATAGTGGTTATAATAGATAGGGCATTGTGCTACGTTGCGTGGGAAAGTCATTGGTAATTTACCCGATGGATTGTTATCGCCAAATAAAGTTTTCGCAATTGCGTTACCACTTTCTGTACCCAATTGCCAAGTTTCAAGTATTGCTGGTATGTGTGCATCGGCCCATGGTAAAGCCAAAGGACGACCATTCATTAATACCAAAACAATATTCTGATTTACTTTATAAACTTCCTCTAATAATTCTTGCTGAACGCCTGGTAAACCAATGTTGGTACGACTACGTCCTTCTCCACTTTGGTAACCATGCTCACCCAATACCATTACAACCACCTCTGATTTACGAGCTAAAGCAATGGCTTCGGCAAACTCGCTTTTATCGGTATTGTTGATGGTAACCGGAATTTGAAAACCTACATCACCTACGGATACATCAGCACCTTTGGCGTAAGTATATTTTATATTGTGATTTTTTAAACCTTCTAAAACAGAAACTGCAGTATTATCGTCAGAAGCCACACGCCAGCTACCAAGCGGACTGGTTTTATCATCGGCCAAAGCTCCAATTACAGCAATCTTCTTTTGTGATTTATCAAGCGGTAAAACTTGCTTGTCGTTTTTAAGCAACACAACTGATTTAAGTGCCATATCTAAAACAGCAGCCTTATGATCTTCGTGATAAATTAATTCTTGTTCGCGTTGCTCATCGCAATATTTATAAGGATCATCGAATAAGCCTAACTCATATTTTACAGTTAATATTCTGCGTACCGCATCATCAATATCTGCTTCGTTAACTTTTCCTTCTTTCACTAAAGTGGATAGATGTTTTACGTAAGCATACGATTCCATATCCATATCCGATCCTGCATTGGCAGCTAATTCGGCAGCTTCTTTTAAATCAGCCGCAAAACCATGCGCCATCATTTCCATACAACTTCCCCAATCGGAAATTACAAAACCATTAAAGCCCCATTTCCCTTTTAAAAGGTCGCGCTGTAACCACTTGTTTCCTGTGGCAGGTACACCATTTAAAATATTAAACGAGTTCATTACTGTTTTTACATCCGCATCAAGCGCAGCCTGAAATGGAGGAAAAATTACATTGTATAAGGTAGAAGTACCCACATCAACAGTGTTGTAATCTCTACCCGCCTCAGCAAAACCATATCCTGCAAAGTGTTTGGCACAAGCTGCAATGGTGTTATTTGCTGATAAATCATCGCCCTGAAAACCTTGAATACGTGCTACTCCAATTTTAGAGCCTAGGTAAGTATCCTCACCTGCACCTTCCATAACGCGTCCCCAACGGGCATCGCGCGAGATGTCAACCATAGGAGCAAAAGTCCAGTTGATACCCTCAGCGGCAGCTTCAGTGGCAGCTACCTGAGCCGATTTTTTAATGGCCTCTAAATCCCAACTAGCCGATTCGCCCAATGGAATAGGAGCCAATGTTTTATGACCATGAATTACATCTAAACCAAAAATCATAGGAATACCCAAACGCGATTCTTCAACGGCCATTTTTTGCATGGCACGTACTTCTTTAGCGCCACGCACATTAAGCATTGAACCTACCCATCCGTTGCGCAGATGCTCGTATTTATTTTTAGCATCACCATCAGAAGGTGCGGGACCAGTAGCATCGTAAAAACCATTGTACTGATTCATTTGACCCACCTTTTCCTCTAAGGTCATTTTAGAAAGTAGCATCTCTACTTTAGTGTTAATCTCAGCATCTTTGCTGTACCCACGATTATTTGCACTCGATGTACACCCAACTCCTAAAAGAGTGGTTGCAATCAGTCCTACATTTATTAGCGATTTAAAGTTCATATGTATGTTATTTGTTGATGTTCTTGTAAAAGTTTTGTAGCGTGTAAAAC
Organism: Saccharicrinis aurantiacus; assembly: GCF_947489045.1. NCBI lineage: Bacteria > Pseudomonadati > Bacteroidota > Bacteroidia > Marinilabiliales > Marinilabiliaceae > Saccharicrinis > Saccharicrinis aurantiacus. Next base: position 16,037 of record NZ_CANLCN010000009.1, on the reverse strand, counting down.
GCTTTCTTTTTATTACCAGTTTCAGATATTAACCCCTTGCGGTTCCATCCATCCTGATAAGGAATAAGTACGCGACGCGGCGAGCGGAAATCAGAAATAATCCATGGTGTAATTCCGCTAATTTGAGGAATAGCGTTTAATACCGGTAATGTTTTTTCGTATAAAAGCTCCTGAAATTCTTCGCTCCAAGCCGTAAGGCTATCGCCATGATAACCCTGTAAAGCACCTGCTCCAAATTCTGAAATCACAACAGGCTTATCGATATCAATCTCCCATTTAAGGTTCTTGATATTCTCGATATCGCCCCAATACCAACCGTAATATTGATTGAAGCTTAATATATCTACCACATCGGCAAACTGATCGTCAATAACCATGGTATTGCCTCCAGGTACAGTGCTGTGCACTTCTAAAGCCGCACTAACCAAACGAGTGTCATCTAGCGAACGTGTTTTCTTGGCTAAATTCGATAAGAATTCTAATCGCGGTTCTGATTGTGGCGTTTCATTTGCCATAGACCATATAATAACCGATGCTCTATTTTTATCGCGGTACACCACCTCGGTTAATTGCTGCTCTGCTTTTTTATAAGTTTCGGGGTTTTCCCATTGTATCGTCCAATACACGGGGCTTTCTTCCCAAACTAACATCCCCATTTCATCGGCCAAGCGTACCATATTTTCATTATGCGGATAATGTGCCAAGCGCACAAAGTTACATCCCAACTCTTTGGCCCAGTTTAGATGCGTTACTGCATCCTCCATAGAATAAGTTCTTCCACCACGCATGGCGTTTTCCTCGTGAATACAGATCCCTTTTAAAAAGACTACTTCATCATTTAAAAGAATATCAGAACCACGTGTACTGATCTGGCGAAAGCCAATTTTATCGCTTATGATATCATCGCCTGATGCAAAGCTTACATCGTATAGTTTAGGGTTATCGCAACTCCAAAGGTTTAACTTTTTTGTTGGGATAGAGAATTTCACATGCCCGTTGGCATCGGTAGTAAATTCTTTATTCAGCTTAAGCTCAGGAATATTTACTGTTACTTTTGCATTGGCTTTCGTATCGCCATTAAGCTGGATATATCCATTCAATAATTTATTGTTTTCTTTATCTAACTGAAGAGAATAATCTTCGATGAAAGTTTGTTCCAATTCGTAAACTGTCACATCGCGAGTGATACCGCCATAATTCCACCAATCAGTATTTAAGGTTGGTACTTCATCGGCAGCTCTTTTGTTATCCACACGTACCACAACAAAGTTATCTTCGGCATTCACTAGGTGAGTCATCTCGAAGTTGAATGGTGTAAAACCTCCTTTGTGCATACCTAACTTTTTTCCGTTTACATAAACATCTGCTCTATAGTTAACAGCACCAAAGTGTAGGTAATATCTTTTATTGGCTTCGAAGTTTTCAATATCAAACGACTTTTTGTACCACAAGGTTCCTTCGTAATAAAATAACTTTTCCTTTTGTGAGTTCCAGTCGCCAGGTACCAATAGCGTAGGAGCCATATCAAAATCGTACTCAATAATTTCTCTCTTATTTTGTGGCTTCTCATTTAAAAAGAATGCACCAGAACCGGGGTTTGTAGAACCATCATGGGGTTCCCAACGATAGTTATAGTAACCCGTTTCATATACATCAACAATATAATTCCATTTACCGTTAAGGGTTAAACCCTTGCGCAGGTAATTATTTTGAAGCAATGCATCGGAGGCCAGTAAACTAGTGGCCATCATAAATACCAGAAAGGAGGAAACAATTAATCTCATCTTATTTAATTTAAAGTTTGTGCAATTTGGTTATAGATTAGGGATGTTAGAGTTCGTATACCCTTACGTAATCGACTTCCATAGTTTGTGGGAAAATAGAGTTATCAACGCCATTTACACCTCCCCAACTGCCGCCAACGGCAACATTTAAAATGAAAAAGTGCGGTTTATTGAAGGGCCAATTATTAGAATTTTTCACGGCTGGAGCGTAGGTATGTACCACGTTATCTTGAGTATCTACATAAAAAGTAAGTGATTCTTCAGTCCATATAACTCCGTAGGTATGAAATTCTTCTTCAGCAGTATCTAGGGTGATTTTATTGCCATTACCATTACCCGCGTAACCAGAAGGGGTATGCACTGTAGAATGTACAATGTTAGGCTGATAACCAACGTACTCCATAATATCAATCTCCCCACAAGCAGGCCAAGAAACTTCACTTATATTAGCCCCTAACATCCAAATAGCTGGCCACATACCAGTGCCTTCAGGAAGCTTGGCTCTAATTTCCATTCGGCCATATGTGAACTCCTGTAAACCTTTAGTTACCATACGGGATGAGGTATAAGATCCGGCTGTTTTATTATCATCAACCTTTTTTGCAGTTATTATTAATCTGCCGTTTGAAATATGCGCATTATCGCCATCGGTATAATTTTGCAGTTCTTGGTTTCCCCATCCACCGGCTCCGGTTTCGAATTCCCAATTAGCTAAGTCAACTGATGTTCCATTAAACTCATCAGACCAAATTAGTCCTTCTTCTGGTTCTGGTGAGATGTAATCTTCATCATCCTCGCTAATGGTGATAGTTTCTGTGTAGGTTTTGGTATCTTCATTAGTATTGGTAGGTCCCCATACCTTTATGGTGGCAGAATATTGACCTTTATTTGGGTAAAATGATGTGCCTTGATAGGTTTTGTCAGTTTGTGTTCCAGATTCTTCGCCGTTTCCGTAATCCCATTCAAAGTAAAGGTATTCACCTTCGCTTTTATTGGTGAAGTTAACCTGATTGGGATTTTCTGAATCAATTGCCCAATCGAAATCGGCAGTATAAGAAGGTGATTCATTTTTTTCTGAACATGATGATAATGTACAGAATGTAAAAATTGCCATTAAATTAAGTAAAGTGCCCTTGTACATCTTTCTATTATTTAATTGATTATTAACTCAATAATGGAACCACAAATGAGCATAGTTCCAATAATTATACCGAGAGCTAAAAAGCTCTCGGTGTTATAAAGCATGTTATAATAACATAAAGTCATCTATATAAAATAGGCCTTCATTGCAATGCCCTTCAGCACCTAACTGAATAACAATTTTGTCAAAATCAACTCTATCACTAACATCGCTAAAGTCAAAAGTTAATTCAATCCATTTACCTAATTGATCGTCTGTTAGAACATGACTTCTAACTTCTTGAGTTTGCCATGCATTACCTTCCATTTTAGTATCATGCAATTTCACATCAACCTGAGGCTTTAGGTTATGCTCCGTCAACCAATCCGTTCCTGGATTACATTGCGTTACGTAATCATTAAAATTAGGAACGAAAACTTTCATAGTAAATACATTTCTTTCTGAAAGATCCATTATGAAATCTAATTCAGTTGAAAGATTCGTCCATTCACCAGCGCCTTTTTTGTAAGTAGAAATATTCGCTGATTCGTTTACAGGGACAGGAGCAAAATTTGGAATAATTTCAAAACCTTCAATATCTGCAGTTCCCCATAAAATATTACCATTTCCTTCAAAGTCGTCCATTAAATCCTGCGCTTTAAGCTCTTTCTCTATTGGCTCCGGAACTGGAGTTAACTTATCAACAGGTACAAAACGAGTATACCAATAAAAATTAGCATTACTATCCCAGAATGCAACTTCTAGTAGCTCATCAGTTAATGTAATAATTTCGTATTCTGAAGCACCTGCATAATAGCCTAAAAATCCATTATTTGTGATACTTAATTTGGCACTTGAATAATTAACTACGAAATCTCCACCTTCGTGTGGCATAATAAAATCTCCACCATCTTCTTCTTGATGACCATCTGTAGGACCTAGATCAGCAGCCCAACCACCATTAGCATAAACATCGCCATTAGTTTCTTGAGTTACTGTTAAACCTGCTTCAGTAACTTGAAAAGTAAAACGGTCGTCATATAAACCTTTTCCTTCTCTTGCACCAGCATTATCAGCATGCCATTCTGTAGGATTTTCCAATGTTGGACCCAAGCCAAAAGCTCCTTTGTAATATCCATCTACTGCCCAAACTTGTTGGCCACCTCCTGTTAATTCATCATACGGGTACCCCGATAAAAATGCTGGATTATCTTGATCCGTTGAGATCATATCTTCAACAATGACTGTTCCCCCTTGAGAAATCACTGTAAGTTTAACATTGTACTCTCCTGCAAATGTATACCTAGCTACTGCACTGTCTCCTTCTGCTGTAGCACCATTTCCTAAATCCCACAGTGAAGTAGTACCTGGAGTATTATTGAATAGAATATATTCATTTACAACATCGGTTTCTGCATAGCCCCAATCAACATCTTCGGGAACTAAATTAGCTGGAGCACTATACTCTTCAGGCGAGCAAGCTACAACCAAAGCTAATAATAGGATATAATAAAATATATTTTTCATTTTTCTTCAAATTTTAAGATTAAACCAGACTATTTATAACCTTCGTTTTGCTCAAGTGCATAGTTAGATAAAGCTATCTCGTTAAGCGGAATAGGCCAGAAGCCTCTTGCTGCAGAATTAACACCAGAATCGTAAATTCCTCCTAAGTTGGTTTTATTAACAGCTGATGTTAATACATCCATACCTTGACGTAATAAATCCCAATATCTGATTCCTTCATAAGCAAATTCCAATTTTCGTTCTTCCATAATCTCTGCTAAAGTAATTGACCCTACAGGAGAATAAGCACTACCAAAAGCACGTCCGCGCACTTGATTGTAATAACCTGCTGCTTTTCCGTTGGCACCCACTTTTACTTCTAGCTCTGCTGCCATAAGTAATATATCCGCATATCGGATGCTTACGTAGTTTTGTGGAAAATTCAATTCGGGCTGTCCAACTTCTGGTACTTGCGTTTTTAAACCAGCATACTTTTTATTGAAAAACCCAGTGTGCTGGTCACCAATAGTATAATTACCCTCTCCTATTTCAGCATCGCAATCAATTAATGTTAAATCACGGCGCATATCATTAGGATCATAAGCATCATAAAGTTGTTGGGCTCCCGGAGTGAAACTCCATGAAGAAAAATATTCAGAATCATCTGGCACACCACGTGGTCCTACAAAAACAACCATTTTGTTACCAATATCATAAGGAGCTCCCCACCATTGCCATCCCTGACCTTGGTTAGAGTGTTGTATTTCAAAAATACCTTCTATCGAGTTTTGATCCCATGTTCCATCCACATCAGCATGTCCCCATAGATTTGCAAAACTAGGAACTAAGTCGGCACCACTCTTAGTAATAACCTCAGTTAAATAAGCTAAAGCTTGTTCTCCAGATACATCACCAGGCATTGTTGATGTACCATCATTGTTGCCATATACACCATCATAGAAAAGATACATTCTAGCCATCATCGCTCTTGCAGCCCACTCTGTTACTCTTCCTTTTTCGTCATTACTATAGCTAACATCCGCTAGGTTTGTGATAGCTACTTTAAGGTCTGCAGCAATTTGAGCATATACATCAGAAACCTCAGCTTGCTCTTGCGAATATTCATTTGGTTGCAGTAGAGTAAGTATCAATGGAATATTCTCGTAAAGGCGAACTAAATTTGAATAATAGTAAGCTCTTAAGAAAGATACTTCTCCGGTATAAATTTTCTTGTTTTCATCAGTAATATCTGAGGCCTCTACTTTTTCAAGGAAAATATTGGTTCTGTAAATACCAGCATAATGATTATCCCAAATATCGCCCCACATAGATTCTGAAGCAGTAGTAAGTCCTCTGTCTACACGCTTGGCATCAATACCATCGGTAGCACTACCGCCACCACCATAAGCATCATCAGAAGCAATATCGCAAACGAAATTTACACTGCTGGTTCCCCAGTTTCGTTGTAATGGTTCGTAGGCAGCAACAAGTGCCATATACATATCCTCCTCTGTACGGTAAAAGTTTTCTTCTGTTGATTCCGTAACAGGGCTTTTATCCAAGTAGTCTGAGCAGCTCATAAAGCCAACAGCTACAAAAAGTATATAAATTATTTTCTTCATCTTTTTATTCTTTTAATATTAATCAACCTTAGAAAGTAATATTAGCACCTACAGACATTACACGAGCTTGTGGATAAACCCCTTGATCAACACCTGTATAGAAAACATTATCGCTATTACCAATTTCAGGCTCAAATCCGCCGTACTTAGTAAAAGTTAATAAGTTATCACCCGAGACATATACTCTTACTCTTTCGATTTTGATTTTCTCAAGAACTGACTTTGGTAGAGTATATCCGATTTGTAGATTCTTTAGACGTAAATAATCTGCATCATGAACCATGTAATCAGAGAAATTACTTCTATTTCCATTGTTATCACTCCAGGCAACACGAGGCTCTGAGTTTGATGACCCTTCACCTGTCCATCTTTCGAGTACAGAAGTTTGATAATTCGCATTTGGTAAATCGTAACGACGTGTTGCATCAATAATTTGATTTCCTACAACTCCATACCAAAACATACTAAAATCAAATCCTTTATAACCTAAGTTAATATTAATACCTGCTGTAAAGTCAGGATGAGGACTACCTAAATTAACGCGATCAGAATCATCAAGAATTCCATCTCCATTTTGGTCCACATAAATTAAGTCACCAGGAACTGCATTTGGCTGAATTGGTGTACCATCAACATTATGAGCATCAATTTGAGCTTGATTTTGGAATACACCATCTGTTTTCCATCCCCAAAAATATCCAATAGGTTCACCTACTTTAGCAATAGTTAAGTTTTTCATTCCCGAAGGCCCTACATTTACGTCGCCATAAATAATTCCTTCATCATTATTAATACTTAACATTTCGTTCTTATTGTGCGAGAAATTTACACTAGCTCCATAAGTAAAATCGTTTACTCTGTTTTGATAACTAAGCAATAACTCAACCCCTCTGTTCTGAACAGTACCACCATTAACAACCGGAGCTCCATTTCCAATATATCCAGGTATTGGTGCTGCAATTAATAAATCTTTAGTGCGCTTGTCGTAATAATCAAACGTTAATGAGAGGTTAGATCCAAGACGCATGTCTAAACCTATATCAGTTTGTTCCGAGGTCTCCCATTTTAGATCTGGGTTAGCCACACTAGAAGGAGCCGAACCATTAATCAACACACCAGAATTAAAATTGTAATTGTTATTGTTTGTGATAGAAGATAAGTAGCTAAAGTTACCAATGTTCTCATTACCATTCTGTCCCCAACTAGCTCTTAATTTAAGAAAACTTACTGGTCCCATTTTATCTTTCAACCACGATTCTTCTGAGATAATCCAACCCGCAGAAACGGATGGGAATGTAGCGAATCGGTTATTTGATCCAAAACGTGATGATCCATCTTGACGAACTGTTAAAGAAGCCATATATCTATCTCCATACGCATAGTTAACACGTCCGAAGAATGAAGCTAATGAGTTCTCAGCATAACCACCGCCCGAATTTCTACTTTCCGGAGTTGATTCTGCATTATCGATGTACGCATAATCAGGACCTGATATTAATAAATTACTACCTGAACCAGTTAAATTTTCATAGTAACTAGTCATCAATGTAGTACCAACTAGAGCGTCAACGCTATGATTTCCAAATTGCCTGTTGTAATTAATGGTTGTTTCCCAGTTATAAGTAAACCAGTTATTCATATCCTTACTTACGCGAGTATTTTCATTTTTAGTGATATCGCTAAGCTCATAAATAGGTTGATAGTTATCGTGCCATTGGTAAGCCATATCTATACCCATAGAAGAACGTATCTTAAAGTCTGGTAGAAACTTGTAATCTGCATACACATTACCCACTACCTTGTCAGTTCTATATGAATCATATAAGTATGACATAGCAGCAACTGGGTTTACAATTTCTTGCATATTGCTAGGTGGTTTCATGTATGTACCATCCTCGTTATAAACCTGCGTAAGCGGATCAATATTTATAGCACGAGCCAAAGGTGAGTTGTATACGTTATTGGGATCAATCCCCTGCGACTCTGAATGAGAGAAAAGGAATGAAGAACCTACTTTAAGCTTATCATCATACGAAGTGTAGTCTGCATTAGCTCTAAAGTTAATTCTATCGTAACTCGATTTGTTTTCTGATACGATACCTTCCTGTGCAAAATAGGATAATGCTGTAGAATAAACGATACTTTGTGTACCTCCACTCATACTTACCGTATGACTTTGGATTGGAGCGTTTGTTCTAAATATTTCCTTTTGCCAATCGGTTCCGTTACCTATACCTACCAGTTGATCATCACTGATCCAATCTGGCGAAGAACTATCATAACCTGAGTTTAATAGAGACTCGTTGATTATCATTTGATATTCTGGTGCATTTAATACATCCATTTGGCGCCATGCGTTCTGAACACCGTAATAACCATCGTACGAAAGCTTAGCTGTTCCTTCAGAACCTTTTTTTGTAGTTATAATTACAACACCATTAGCTCCCCTTGCACCATAAATTGCTGATGCCGAAGCATCTTTAAGTACTTCCATGCTACCTATATCTGTTGAAGCCAAGTAAGAGATATCTCCAACTGGGTTTCCATCAACAATATATAAGGGTTGTGAATTACCTGTGGTTCCAACACCACGAATGTTAACTGATAAAGCAGACCCTGGCTGTCCTGAACTCATTGCTACCTGAACACCAGCAACTTGCCCTTGAATAGCTTGCTCTGCCCTTTGAATTGGCATCTTTTGAATATCTTCAGCTTTAAGAGAAGAAATAGCACCTGTTACGGCACTCTTTTTCTGTACACCATAACCAACAACCACAACCTCATCTATATCTGTTACATCAGCACCTAATGTTACATTTATTGTAGATGAGTTGACGATTATTTCTTGTGTTTGCATTCCGATGAAAGAAACCTGAAGCGTTTCACCTGTTACGGCTTGAATTGAATATTTACCATCAATGTTGGTAATAGTACCATTAGTTGTACCTTTGATAAGTACACTTACACCTGGTATGGGAAGTCCATCTGATTCACCAGTAACTGTTCCTGTTACTGTTAAATTTTGTGCTTGACTTGTTATAGCCAATAAAAAGAGAAAAATCCCTAAGACATGTTTCATAATAATTGGATTTTAAGTGACAATTGATTTTATGCAAATATTGCTCTCAATTGTTAATAAATGGTAATTTACCAAGTCACTTAAATCTCATTATACTACATATTACTTCTCACTTTTTTCTCATTTAAAAATTATTAAATACCTAATATCAAGCTATTTAATATTCGTCAATGTATTAATGTCTAATATTCACTCACCTCACAATTACAAATTTGCATTCGTTAACAAAAATAGGATTAGTTGTAATATTATCCGAAATGAATTATTTCAACTTATCCTAAATTAAGGAACTAAATTACATATCTGTAATATACTTATTAAGGTTTGTACCCTGCTCAATATTTAATTTCTGACGCAATTTGTATCTATTGTTATCAACTGTTGGAGCAGAAATATTCATAAGCGATGCGATATCTTTTGAACTCATCCCCATCCTAATATAGGCACACAGCTTTTTCTCTTTAGAATTAAGGTCCGGATGGCGTTCTAATAAACGCTTCAGAAAGTCTTCGTGAATATGCTCAAGGTGCACTTCAAATATTTCCCAGTAACTTTCGCTATCAATATCCTTATCAATGTTTTTAATCAACTTATTTACCTTTTGTTGCAATTGGCTTACATCTGTTACTTTCTTAATTTGTTTCAAGCTCTCCTTTATAGATACTAAAAAATCATTTTTATGAATAATGTTCATTGTTGAGTTGGCTAACTCTTTTTCCTTATGCAGTACATCGGTTCGTAATTTATCATTACGCATTTTAATTAGTTCCTTTTCGTTGCGCAAAGCTTCATTCTTTAAATTCTCTTCTCTTCGTTTAAAGCGCTCTTGTTGTTTCAGTTTTTCGCGGGCTCTACTTACTTCTACCCTTTTGTTAAAAATAAATCCGAGCAGAGATGCCGTTAATAATATCAATATAAGGTAAATGATTTTGGCTGTGTTGCTTCTATGCCAAGGCGGTTTAATAACAAACTTATAACTAAGGGTTTCTGATACCGTGCCGTAACTATTTTTTGCTTTAACATCAAATTGATATTTCCCTTCGTGCAACTGCGTAAATATACGTGTTGTATTGCGGGTCCATTCCGTTTTGTGAGCATCAACGCCGTGCAATTTTGATTGATACAAAACCTCCTGATCATCGAAATACGGGCTCGCATAAGCGATTTCAATAGTATTATCAGCAAAATCAATTTGAGGTATAGCTTGCTGTGATTGCCCTTTCTTTTGGTTTAGTGCAACCATCATGGTATCATTTTCACTTTTAAAATAGCGCATGTGCACGTATAGTGGTAACCTAAAGTTGTTGTTATCCTGAGTTGAGTAATGGGCAAAGCCATCTTCAATTCCAAAAACTGCATTTGCCTGATCGGCAACAAATACGTTTTCAAAGCTTGAAACTAATTTCTGTTTAAGGTTTGTAAAAGGGTTTTCTATCCTTATATAATTGCCATCTTCTAAAAGTCTTAATACACCCGTATGATTTTCGAAGAAGTACCAAATATTACCATATTTATCTTGTTGATAACTTAAAGGAAATTCTTTTGAAGCGAAGTATTTATTTAATTGTGTATAATCAGCAATTTTCCCGTATTGATTGATATAAAACACCTTATCAGAACATGATAAGATGGTTTCCCCAGCCACAGAAGAAACGACTACGCTGCTATTCTCAGAAAAATAATCTGTACTAAATAACTCAACCTTGTCAATCTCATCTAGAGCACTATTGAAACTTATTTTATATACTCCAATTGAACCATGTGATACCCATAAATTACTTAAGGCATCCCATTCGATAAATCGTGATGAAACATCAAAATCATTTAGTTTCTTATGAAAAACCCAATTAGTACCATTCCATCTCAATAGAATTAACCCGCTATATGTACCACACATTAATAGATTGGGATTATTAGGGACGGGTTTAAAATTCCAAACCCCTCTGATGGATGAAGGGGTAATTAGTTTAGATCGATTCCCATCTATTTCGAAAACACCTAAGTTATGGCCACAAAGCGGATTTGTGCCATTATTATATATTGACCACACCTGGCCATCGGTACCCTCAATCTTTTTAAAATCAGAATGTGTTTTTTCCGGATTAACCAGGCTCTTATTGTTAATGGTAAATAAGCCTTGGTTGGTACCAAAATACCAATCATCACCAATTTTGCTAGAAGTATATCCTGTACCTAAATCAAAATACGAACTAATAAAAGTGACAGGTGCATTTAAAGCTATTCGGGCAATACCATTATCAAGTCCGCACCAAATATTTCCTTCAATATCAACAAAAACGCCCAGAACAGTATTATTCTTAAGCCCCTTATCCTTATCAATATGCATTACTAGCTTACCTTTTTTATCGGTAATTATAATTCCACTCTGTATGGTTCCAAAAACTAAAAGCTCATTGGAATGAACCGTACCACAAAATACATTGGCTTTATCTAACATCTTGTTTGTAGGACTGTCCCATGGTTTTATTGTAGTCATATCCCAAACAAAAAGTCCTTCTTTCATGGTACCTATAAGCACTTCACTATTGGAGAGCGACATCATGGAACCTATTACTTGCCCCTTAAACCTATGCCCACCTGGTATGGGATATAATTCAAAACCACGTAGCTCCATGAGACCTTCTTCCTCATCTTGAACAAGTATGGTATTGTTCACCTTAAAACAGGATATTAATATACTTGGGGCCGCAATAGTTTTAAGCAACTTATCATCTTTAATAATAGCGAGCCCCTGTTGTGAATGAAATATTATCTGATCGTTAATCTCAAGTATAGTCCAATAATCGCCTAATGTATTTAAGTTCCCTAAGTTACTGTATGAATGATATACTAAGCTCTCGTTCTCATTATATGAGTAGTAACCCAACTCGCTAATAGCCCCAACGTAAATTCGATTTTGAGTTGCATAAGTACTTCTAACAATAGTGTTACCAGTATTTATGTATCTTCGCCAAGTCTCCCCATCAAATTCAAGTAAACCATCGTTATTAGCAGCATATATATAATTATATTCTGATTGGGTAATCTTCCAGTTTTGAGTAGCTCCATTATACTGACGCCTATTAAAAACTTCCACCTCAGCCAAGCCTATCTTTTTAATTTGTGCATATGATGCCACACCTATATGCATTACTATTAGTACTATGATATATTTAAAGAGATTACAATTCATACCCGTGCCAACTATTAGTGTTTGTAGTGTGAATATACAAAGTCGATTGATTCAAACAATTCTTTAAGGGCTGATTTAACATTTTTCGGTAACGTTAGTTGTTGACAAGCCGTTATAGGCTATATTTGCATCAAAATTATTTTATGCCCATTAAAAATATTCAACACAAAGCCATACCCTTGTTAACTGTAATGTTAGCAGCCTTAGCAACCCTTTCACCCTTAGCCATTGACACCTATTTGGCAGCTATGCCAATAATGTCGGATGTTTTTGGGGTACACATTAGCGTTGTTGAACTTACCATAACTTTATATTTTCTAGGGTTCGCCCTCGGTAATTTTTTCGGAGGCCCTTTATCCGATTCATTTGGCCGACGCAGAATTGCACTGTTCGGTATTGCCTTATATGGATTATCCGCACTAGGCATATCCTTTTGTAAAGAAATAGAATATATACTTGTACTTCGCGTATTCCAAGCCTTTGGAGGAGGATTTGCCACAGTTACAGCCAACGTTTTTATTAGAGACTGGTACGAAGGGAAACAGGTAGCTAAGATGGTAACCATTGTTAGTTTAATGATGATGCTTGCTCCGTTATTTGCTCCGGTTATCGGGTCTTTATTAATCGACTTTAAAGGGTGGCAAGCCGTATTTCACTTCCTATTTATATTCGCGGTAGTGTTATTTTCTGCCTTCTTTATTATTGTACCCGAATCGAGAAGTAAAGAATTGATTACAAAAAAAGTTACTCGAAACCAGATATTAGATAAATACCGAGAGTTTTTCTCTGATAGACTATCGGTTATTCTGCTATTTGCCATAAGTTTTTCAATGTCGGGCTTATACATTTTCCTTACCAGTTCATCTTTTATCTACATTGAATATTTCGGTATCGACAGAAGTCTATTTCCATACTTATTTGGAGCCAATATTTTACTCAATATTTTATTATCATTCTTAAATACTTTTCTACTGAAGCGTTATCGCCCACGCTATATTTTACGAGCAGGTTTATTGCTTGAGCTTATTGCAGGAATCATTATTCTAGTATCCGTATCGCAAGCAGAACCAGAACTTTGGTGGGTATTTTCAGGCATTGTATTATTCATAGGTAGTTTGGGTTTGGTATTCGGAAATGGGACAGCAGTTATATTAAACATCAACCCCAAAGTAAGTAGCTCTGCCAATGCAACCATCGGCATTAGCCGTTTTTTACTGAGCTTTATAATAGGTAGTGTAATCTCCTTATTTAAGGCCGAAAATCTGATTCCTATCGGGAGCGCAATGTTTGCTTGTGCCTTAATTGCAAACATTCTGTATGCTAAAGCACTCCGCGAAGCCAATAAATAAATGAAGTTTAATACTTATTGTACTTTTTTGAAGCTGTAGTATTGCAAAAAATTCCTTATTTTTTGCCTTTCAATTCATATAGGGTTTAATACCCTGCATATGAGTTATAATTGTTTGCACATGAAGTTATCAACAAAGATATTATTAGGGTTATTATTAGGTATTGGAGTAGGTCTGTTTTTTGGAGAACTCTGTGAACCTTTACATTACATTGGCGATGGTTTTATTGGCCTAATGCAGATGACGGTTTTACCTTATATTATGGTAGGCATCATTGCTAACTTAGGTCGAATGTCGTTAGTTGACGGTAAAGACATGCTACTAAAAGGCGTTATTGTTTTGGCTTCAATTCTTGGCATTGGGGTGGTAACCTTACTATTCTTGCCGCTTATATTACCCGAGTGGACTTCAGGCTCTTTTTTCAACCCTGCGGTAATTGCCATTGAAGAACCCTTGAACTTTATTGATCTGTACATTCCATCTAACCCCTTTAGTTCGATGGCCAATAATGTGGTGCCTGCGGTTGTTCTGTTTAGTATATTTTTAGGTATAGGCCTTACCGGCATTAAGAATAAGGAAAAGTTATTAGACAATCTTGATATATTGGGTGATGCCCTTAACGAGATTAATAAAATGGTGGTAAGAATTACTCCTATTGGAGTATTTGCCATTGGAGCATACAACGCCGGCACAATGACTGTTGAAGAAATGCAGCGTTTGCACTCCTACATTATTATGTATAGCCTTGCAGTAATACTGCTAGGAGGTTACTGGCTACCAATGCTTATTAATGTAACCACCGGCATTAAACCCTCGCGCTTGTTTGCTGTAACAAAAACCACCATGCTTACCATTTTTGCAACAAGTAAAATAATAATAGTACTTCCGCAGTTAATTGATGATATTAAACAATTGATTAAAGAGAGTAAGCATGGCTTAACAGAGGACGAGGAATCTAAAATTGAGTTATTAGTACCCCTGTCCTATCCTTTCCCAAACATTGGAACCTTTGTGGTTTTTGTATTTGTTCCGTTTGTGGCCTGGTACATGGGAAGTTCATTCGGATTATTTGAAAACATTGCCTTTGTATTTGCTACTACCCTTAGTAGTTTTGTGGCTCCGGTTACCGGTATTCCTTTTTTACTCGACCTATTTAAATTACCGCAGGATATGTTTCAATTATTTGTGATATCCAGTGTTTATACCGATAGAATACGTGTGGTGTTAGGTACCATTCATTTAATAGCCCTAACCATAATAACTGTAAAATGGACCATTGGCAAAGCCGGAATAGACTTTGGCAAATTGATTAAAGGAGTAATCATTGGCTCTGTATTAACTGTAGGGTTATTTATTGGCGCTCGTTATTACTTAAAGGAAACCTTGTTAGAAT
Source organism: Saccharicrinis aurantiacus (assembly GCF_947489045.1). Classification (NCBI taxonomy): domain Bacteria; kingdom Pseudomonadati; phylum Bacteroidota; class Bacteroidia; order Marinilabiliales; family Marinilabiliaceae; genus Saccharicrinis; species Saccharicrinis aurantiacus. Next base: position 991 of record NZ_CANLCN010000009.1, on the reverse strand, counting down.
CCAATCAGTACGAAGAATTCGTTCAAATGGAATTCAGAACTCCCCACCAAAAGGCCAAGGTTATTACCGATGGCAACTACGCCAATGATAGCATTATTAAGTTTAGACGAAATAACTTACGCGATATTAGAGAAAGAGGTGTACTACGCGTAGGATACATATCGGATCATTTGCCCTATGCATATCGAAACAACGAAGGGGAGTTGGTTGGTTTTGATGTGGAAATGGCGCATTTATTGGCTGAAGAATTAGGGGTTAAACCCGAGTTTTATAGAGTTAGCTATGAAAACATGCCCTTGCATTTGGCTAAAGGAAACATCAATATTATTATGTCGGGCGTTTCAAAAACCATTGATATGCTTGAGACGAACGACTTTAGCATAACTTACCTCAACCAAACCTTAGCATTTATAGTACCCGATTACAACAGAAAGTTATTTGGCAACAGTGAATCTTTAAACAAGAAAGACTCATTAAAAATAGTGAGCGCCAATCCATATTTAACAGCAAAACTTAGTACGGCAATGCCTAATGGCGAGGTACTCAACGTTGCCAGTCCACGTCAGTTTTTTAAAGGCAACCACCCCGATGCGGATGCCCTATTATTTTCAGCTGAAGCTGGAGCTGCATGGACTTTAATTTATCCGTATTATCAGGTAGTGGTGCCTCAGCCCAATATTGTAACAATTCCCAACGCATATCCCATACCTCAAAACGATTCAAGCTGGAAAGAATATGTGGATACATGGATTGAGCTAAAATCGAAAGATGGTACCATTGATAAACTTTTCAAACATTGGGTTGAAGGTCAGGGTGCCGAAATTAAAGAAAAACGTTGGTGCATTGCGCACGATGTATTGGGTTGGTTATAGTTGCGAGTGAGTTTACATCTCAGCTTGAGATTTCTTCGTGCATACCAATGACAGAAAATTATATTTACCTGTTTAATAGTGCTTTATGAAATTATCATTAACATCTATTAACAAGTGGC